>JAAYBH010000521.1 GCA_012718935.1 Clostridiales bacterium | reverse complement strand
GCGAAGCTGTTCAGTTTTTTTATCAGGGCCCGGCATCTGTTGATGTTAACTACTTTGTCCTGATGCTGGCTGAAATTATTCTTATCAATGTCGATTCCCATCCGCGCGCTGTTTGTTATTGAAGCCGCGTCAATCAGTTCGCTGATTGTCCCGCTGTATTTTGCGGTAAGGCTGGTCATGCTTTCAGTATTTATTTTCAATTGAGTTAAACTCCTTTGTTGTTATTAAATATAATATTTTATTTTCTATCTCAATAATACTACACTAATTTATATTTGTCAAGATATTTAATAAAAAAATAATAAGGCCCCGGAAGGTTTAAGTCCCGGGGCCTTAGTGCGGGGAGCCGTCATGCAAGATTCGGATGCGGGTCGCTGTTTTCAGGTTTCTGATTAAGAAATCCCGAACGAGCCGGCCGTTCCGCCCGATGGGCGTACACTTCCGAAGTATCACCGGGAAAAGCGATTGCCCTTCTACAGACAATGGACTCTGTTCCGGCTTTCATATCCGAGCTCCGTGTGGCGAAGCCCGGACGGTCCGGCGCAGTCTGTGTTAAACCGCTGACGTTCCGGTTAAGGATTGCCTGCTGGTTTCGCTGTACTGGTGGTTTAGGCCAGTCCTGCGACAGATGCGTTTGCCCGAACCTCTGTCCTGCCCGAAAGCCTGACAGTTGTTTGCCGCCTCGTTGGAGGCTGCTCTTGCTGAGACGATTTCCGCGACGCTACAAGTAGGAGGTGAGCCGACTTGAGCGTGCTTTGAATATAGCAGAAAATTTTTACTATTGCAATACCATTATATTAGTAGCGGTTGGCGCCGTTGGCACCACAAGATATTGTGTTTTTGCGCCTTTTCGACCGGAAATATAACGAACGCCGCCGGCCGTTGCGTCTTGTGCGCGGAACAAAACGCCGGGAGTAATCCCGTTGGCCGGACAGCGCTGTTAACTATAGTATGTCAGAACGTGTTCGAAATTCTGCTGTTTATCTGATGGCGTCCGGATAACTCATATACTTGAGCATTCTGTGCACCATGGCCGCAACTTCCGCGTTGCTGATATTCTTCAGCGGCATCAGCATTGTCCTGCTGTAGTCCTTGATGCCTCTCAGGATATCGCTCTTCGCAAACAGGGCGATGTCTTCGAGCGCCCAGTCGCCGGCTTCGTCGATATCCGCGAAATCAGGCATTTCGCTCAGGTTGAGCTGTTTCCTGAATTCAAGGCCGTACGCCCTGATGAACCTGGCGAACATCGCGAACGCTTCCTGTCTCGTGATATTCTGCTCAGGCTTGAACGTTCCGTCGGGGAAGCCAAGGATGATTTTCTTTTCCGCAGCCCATCTGATGGCCACGTCGTCCTCTGAGACATCCGGGAACGGCGCCGGTCCGGTGATTTCCAGATTCAGCATATCGTGGACAACCGAGTTGTACAGCACCCATGCAAGCTCGCCGCGGGTAATGTTCTTGTCGGGCAGTATACCGATGTCTTTGATAATGTGCTTAACGTACATCTCTTCAAGGTTGTCGTATGCCCAGTGAGAGCTCGGCGTGTTTCTCAGATTTGCTCTTGCATATTCGGGCTTGTAATTCAGGATTCCTTCCGGCAGCGCGTCATAGATGAAGGTGTACCTGGTTGAGCCTGCCGTCTGGAACGCGCCGGGGATAACCTGCTTCAAGCCGTTCGCGTCAATGTAGGTCGCGATATTGTACGGTGTGGGCTTGGTTGGCGTTGAGGGGCCTGACGGACCCTGAGGCTCCTGATTTTTAGTCCATTTTGCGATAAGCGTATGGTCCCAATCAGATTCGACAATCGTTTCGGCGGTAATCAGAATATCATCGTATCCGTAATCTCCATCGCCGTTGTCGTCGCCTTCTCCGTCGCCGATGCCGATATATGCCTGCTGGTTAATGGAGACAACAGAACACATATTCGCGTAAACAAAGTACCATCCGTTGAAGGTGTATCCGTCTTTTACAGGAACAGGCAGTTCGCCGTAAGGCTCCCCGTAATAGACCGTTATAGTTTCCGGGGAGACCGTGCCGCCGTCCGGGTCAAGGTATACGGTATACGGATGCTGTTCCCATGCCGCGTACAGCGTCGTGTTCTCAGTGAAGAGCATTGTGTCCTCTTTGGTATATGTGTTGCCTTCTTCGTCCTGCCATCCGGCAAAATCATAACCGGTTTTCCACGGATATGTCATGGAGGCAATCGGCTGGCCGTATGTGTATGTCTTCTGCGTCGGGAATACGTATCCGCCCATCGGGTCATAGGTAATGACGTAAGTGTTCGCGGTCCATGTCGCGGTAAGGGTTGTGTCTTCAGCGGTCGTCATGATATCTGTTTCCGTGACGATACACGCCTCAAAATCCTGCCATCCGGCAAAAGTGTGTCCGTCCTTGCTCGGTACGGGCAGCTCGCCGTACGGTGTATTGTAAGTTACCGTTATGCTGTCTGGCGTCACGGTGCCGCCGGTCGGGTCAAGCGTTACGGTATAGCAAGCGGGACTCCATTTTGCGTACAGTTCGGTATCATATGCAATGATTTCTGATTCAAACTGGAACTTTTCTTCAAAGGTTTCATTGTCATAATACCAGCCGTCAAAGATGTGACCGTGCAGAGACGGATTTTCCGGTTCCGGAACCAGGGAGCCGTACGTTATTGTGCAGGAGTCCACAGCCGAACCGCTATTGCTGTTAAAAGTCACCGTTATATTGTTTGCCGACCACCTAGCATAAATAATTACATCTTCGTACAGCGGAACGTAGAAAACAAAGACGTTCGCCGTGTCGTCATCAGAATCATACCAGTCTTCAAACGTATGTCCGGGTTTAGACGGCGGCGTGGGCTCGGCAGCATAACTGCCGTAATCGACAATCTGCGTATCAATTGGCGTACCGCCTTTACTGTCAAATGCAGCCGTTAAAGTAATCGGCGTCCATCCTGCGGTCAAGTTTATATCGCTGTCGCCCATGACGGCGCTCTCCGTTACGAGCGAATCCAGGTCGTCCAGGTCGGTATACCAGCCCAGGAATTCGTGTCCCTCGCGGACGGGCGTCGGGAGCAAGCTGAAATAGCTTGTTCCGTAAGACACTTCGATGGAGGACGGCGATACCGAGCCGAAGTTCGGAAGAAACGTGATTGTATGGGCATTCGCAGACCATCCCGCATACAGCTCAATGTTTCCTGTAATTGTAAAAGGGAACGACACCGGCTGTGTCTGGTCTTCGTCGTAAAACCATCCGGTAAAGTTATGCCCCTCCCTTGAGGGCGAAACCATGGCGTCGGCAATAAGGTTCCCGTAAGGCTCATTGTGATATTGTTTGTTCGGCGTTCCGCCATTGCTGTTAAAGGTTACGGTATAGGTATTGATTGACCATTTGGCGTATATTGTCACATTGGACGTCGGCGGCGTGTCAAAATCAAACAGAGCCGCATCCTCGTCTTCTGATTCATACCAGCCGAGAAATGTGTGGCCCGCTTTTTCCGGGTCAGGCGTCGGCTCTTCAATAAGCCCGCCGAATTCGATGGTTTGTGCCGGGATTATTGTGCCGCCCTTGCTGTCGAAATTCGCCGTGTATGTGATTCTCTGCCAGCCTGCGTAAAGGTTTATATCGCCGGCAACGTCCCATAGCGTTTCGGCAGTGACAAGAGTTGTTTCATCATTAAGATTGCGGTACCATCCTTTAAATGTATAACCTTCGCGCTCCGGGATGGGGAGGAGGCTGAGATACGCCGTCATGTATGATACGCTGACGGTTTCCGGTTCCACGTCGCCTCCGTTCGCGTCCAGATGGGCGTTATACTGATTCGGCATCCATATGGAATATGACATTGCCGTTGCTGTATTCAGAGATATGACTGCTGCCCCGGTTCCATCCGGCTTTGTATTCCAGCCAAGGTAGGTATAACCCTGCCTGCTCGTAATATACAGCGTTGAGATTTTTGTATACACAAAAGTATTGAAATCAATGCTGTCTACGCTGCCTGGAATAATAAACTCAGGCCCAAGGTTGTTGCACTTGTAGAAGACGCCGATGCCCATCGTTTTCAGGCCGTACGGCAGAGATACGGATGTGAGGGCCGTACAATGCAAAAAGGCTTCGTCGCCAAGTGCAGTTACTGTGTCCGGGACGATAATCGAGGTGACCTCCGTGTTGGGATTGGCGTTTGCGGAAGAACCAAAAATGCTTTTGCTGGATGTCGGGTCGTTAATGGCTGTGACCGTATATCCGTCGACAACCGAAGGAATGACGACTTCGCCCGACGTTTTCGTAGTGTTGACGATTGTAGCATTGCCGTCAGAGTTGATGTAATATGTCCACACATAACCTTCGTCGTCAGTAAAATCGTATTGCGGGGTCCTTGTTGAATTGGCGCTGGCGACCGTGATATTGCAGAGTATCGTCAGCAGCACAAGCAGAACCGCGAATGCTTTTCTGGCTATGATAAGTTTTTTACTTTTCATGCTTTTTCCTTTCCTGCCGCCGGCTGAGCCGATTGCGGCATTGATTTATATGCTTGAGAGATTAGCAATGGTCGAGCAGGGTTTTCATCACCATCACCAGATGCGGGTTGGCGTTATTTGTCTCGATGGTCTCGATTCGAATCTGCTTGAGTATTGCGTCCGGCAAGCTGCTTTGATTTTTAATATGCGAAACATCCGTAAGACGGCTGCACTTATCTCCCTCTTCTACAACGCTGATAATGTGCTTTTGCGATTTCAGCGCGAAAAACAGGCTGAATCGTACGACCAACGATGTTTGGGCATCGGGGTTTTCGGCGCTTAAAATTTGAATGACGCGGCATTGCGGCAGCACTTTTAACTCTTTCGCGGCCGTTATATCGTCGTGCTTTAAAATATCAACGGCAACGGGAGAGAATCCGCAGTCGGTAATCGCCTTCATTGTGTTTTTTACAAACGTGTTCTGTCCGCAGTGGATGAGCATGACCGGGCTTTTTTCAACCGCGTTCTGCTGTGCCGTATTGTTTTCGTAATTTATCAGAAGGAGTTCCAAAACGTTCATGCAATAAAGGAGGCTTTTCAGTCTTAAACCGGTATTGCGAGCAGACTCCATATCGTGTACGGCTTCGTGTAAATAGAGTTTTAATTCAGGATACTGCGAGTTTATAAATCCCGATAGCTTCCTTGAAAAGTCCGGTATATTTTGAGCGGCTTTGCCGTTCAGGATTGAGCGGCCGAAAAATATGAGCTCGATAAGTGTTTTTGAACTTTTGAGACGCATGCGTGCATACCTCCTTTCTGTAAGCAGCTACTGTATAAGTATGGTAGATGCCTCTTTAAAAACGAGAAACCGCCTCGTTTGAAGCGGTTTCTGAAATTTGTTGTATGAATGAAATGCCGTTAAACAATGCTGTACGACCAATCAATGACAAAGACAACCTCTGCAATCTGCTGGCCTTCAAGCGATGTTACTCTCGGGGCTACCTTGGCGTCGTAGGTGAATCCTTTCGAGTCAAGGCCGTCAATGACGCCTATACCGTCATTGACAGTACCGTCAGTTCCGACCGCGTTATTGTTGATTGTCATGGAGAAGTGCTTGGCGTCGACTTTTTCTTTGGAATAGTCTGTGCTCCAAGGAAGTATATCCCAATCATTGGCGCCGGAAATTGTAACAGAAGACACTTCGATTGGACCGAAGCTCCCGTTGTTTATTGATGCGCTGTCGGCTACCGTGACGTTGCCTGCAGCATCCATGGAAACAGGCAGCGACATGGGGACGGTAACGTCCATTATTGTGGGCAATTGATTTAAAATGACAATTGAGTTTTCCGGGTCCTCGATATTTGTTATTTCGAAAGCATTAACCGCTTCCCGGCCTCCGGCGTCCTTGGCGTATACGGAATACGGACCGTTTTCCGTGATGAAGATTTCTTCATCAAATTCAATGCCGTTATTTTCAAAATATTCGACGTCCTGATACCCCTGCGCGTATTTAAAGGTGAAACCGGCAATAGAGGAGCTTCCGAGGAGGACGGGTTTAAGTGCGCCTTCAGTGTCAAATAAAATCGGGTCTGCTTCGCCGGTAATAACGGTAAAAGTCAGCTGAATAGTATTCTCATCAATCTGCGTTACTGTTATTTTTACCCCGTTAAACGTGCTTGGCAATGATGAAAGTATCTGTGAAATGACAATGCTGAGCTCGTCTTGCTCGGGCTCGCCGGTCCTTATTGCATAGATAGCTGTATGTCCTGTGTCAAATAAGCTTACCATATCACCCGTGCCGTCCGGCGCTGTGTTCCAGCCTGTTATTGTGATTCCATTGTGCGTAGTGTAAGTTATTTGTGATTCCGATGTGATGCCGGACCAGTTAAATATGTTCTGCCCAACGCTTTTGATGCTGCCCGGGATGGAAATCGCTTCTAAGTTGGCGCAATAGCTAAAGGCATACGAACCGATACTCATTACACTGTCTGGGATGGTCATTGACGTAATTCCTGTAGACATAAAGAAATAATCTGGAATTGCGGTTATGTTGCTCGGCAAACTTATGGAAGTAAGCGCGGTGCTGCCGTTAAACATATTGGCGCCTAAGTGCGCTACACTGTCTGGAATGTCGATTGATGAAAGACTGGTACAGCTGATAAAAGCGCTGTCTCCAATGATTGTTACACTGTTCGGAATTGTTATGGAAGTAAGGTTCTGACAGAAACTAAATGCGTAAGAGCCAATTGACGTTATACTGTCCGGGATAACATACGCGCCGGATGCCTTTTTTGGCATGCACAATAGCGCTGTTCTGTCTTTGTTAAAAAGAATTCCGTTTTCGCTTGAATATACCGGGTTGTTAATATTTACAGAGATGGACTGTAATTTATAATTATTCGTAAAGATGTCGCTTTCAATTGTAGTAACGCTGCTCGGTATGGAAACTGTGGTTAACTCCGAACAACCTGTAAAAGCCCTGTGTCCAATATATGTAACGCTTCCCGGGATAGTCATTGATGTAATCTTGCACAAGTAAAAAGCATTGTCATTTATAGTCGTTACGCTGTTTGGTATTGTAATTGATGTTACTTTAGTTCTTGAGCCGTGAAAAACTCCGGTAGTGATTGTCCCTCCGCCAATTGAAACAACGGGATATCCGTCAAGTGCCGACGGTACAGATACTGAACCGGAAAGGTTGGTGGACGTACAGTAGACGTTTGTGGCTTTGCCGTCAGATAACGTATAGTTCCAGGTTCCGGTGGTCCCGCCTGTCCGTGACAATGCCACTATTGCTCCTGCCGTATTCAGCATTGCCAATGCCGTAATAAGCATTACGGCAATTAAAAGCGCCATTGTCAGCAGCGATATTGATTTTTTCATTGTTAACTTTTTCATATGCTGGTTTTCCTTTTCTTGGTTTTATCTTAAGTATGGCATAAACCATTAATTTTCCTGTTTGCGGATGTATGCGTAACCGCATAAAAAGACAATCGCCCGAATTGGGTGGCTGCTGGGCTGGTTTAGATGTTGTAATTCCAGTCGATGATAAAGACGGTCTGAGCGATTTCGACATCCGTCTGTGATTCTGTGCAGGGCGCCACTTTGGCGTCGTAGGTAAATCCGGTATTGGAGAAGCCGTTGATGACTCCGATGCCGTCAGAAACGCTGCCGTCAACGTCAACGGCATTTCCGTTGATGGTAAAGGCAAATTGTTTTGAATCGACCTTGAGCTTCGCAAAGTCCGAATCCCACGGTATGATGCACCAGTCGTTTGCGCCGGTCATCGTCACTGAATATATGTCAATCGGCCCATAGGCGTTATTTATTATCTGGACGGTGCCCGCTGTCGTAATTGTGCCGTCGGCATCCATTGAAATCGGCAGAGCCATAGGGAGCGTTACGTCAAAAATAGTGGGGGTCTGGTTCAGGGCAACGACCGCCGCTCCCTCTTCAATGATATTTGTAATGCCAAAGCTCGCGGACGCCGTGGTTCCGTATGGATTCATGGCGAAAACGGTATAGATGTTGTTTGACGTGACGATAAAGTAATCGGTAAACTCAGTGCCGTTCGTTTCGAACCAGACATCATCGTGTTCGCCCTCGGCATATTTGAAAATATACCCGTCGTCTCCACCGGCCAGGGGCTGAATTCTCGGAGCGCCTGTCATGTATGCGATGCCGCCAATGCCTTCATTGGAGAAACTCAGCTGAATGGTGCCGTTGACAATGGAGACTGATACTTTGACGGCGTCGCGTGTCGGCGGCAGTTCCGGCTGCGGCGGCACTTCAATAACTACAGGCGTATTTATGATTATATCCTGTACGACATCGAGCCTTTCAAGCAGTGATGTTTTTGAAGCTCCAAACGGAAGAGCGCTGACCAAAAGTGTTGCGGCGTCCACGTCGGCCTGCTTTGTAGTGGCCTCTGCCGCGGCGACGGCTGATGTGGCTGCCGTCAGGGCCGATTTATACATCTGGACCGCATAGACAGAAGCGATTGCGCTTACATTGCCGGCATTGTCCACTGTTTTTGCGGATATGTTGTATATCCCGTCTTCTAGCGTCCTGGCGCTCGTGTATAAGGTCCAGTCGCCATCGTCGACTTTGTAATAGGTGCCGGAGAGACCGGAGCCGGCGTCTGTGCCGGAGATAACAGTAAATGTATTCTGCTCCTGATTATATGAGATGGACGGCTCAGTCGGCGGAGTCTTGTCGATGTTGTTGACAGCAATGGTTTTGACGGCGCTGTTATTGTATGCGTCGACGGCATAAACCGTATACGTTCCGTTGGCCGACACACTGAAGCTTCCTGTAAAGCTGGTGCCGGATGATGCAAAATAGCTTGCAGGTTGATTGCCGGCTGCCCATTTCGAAGTGAATGAGCTGCTGTCCGTAATCGTAGCGCTTATTGTTACGTTGCCGTTGGTCGCTGTGGAAGGGGAGGCCGATAACGATATTGCAGGCGGCGTGGAATCAAGTCCGGTAACGGTAAATTGTTTGTAGGCCGTATTGCCGTTAATATCTTTAACATGCGCGTAGTATGTGCCGTTTGCG
>JAAYBH010000072.1 GCA_012718935.1 Clostridiales bacterium | reverse complement strand
TGAATCCGACTCAATATCAATGCCAGGGCCGGCCTCCGAATCGAAGAAAAAGAAAAAAGAAGATTCGGGCGGCAGCAGTTCATCCGGCGAAAAGCCTGACGGGTCCGATGACCTTGAGGATGACACCTCAGGCGCCTCAGACGACCCTGAATCGTCCAGGGAGGAAGGCGAGGCATCTTCTTCGGGGAAAGCCTCAGAGGCAATAGACGGCACGCCTAGCGGTAAGCCGCCTACGGATTCCGGAACAGCCGAAGAGGAATACACCGAATCCGATGCTGCAAGCAGCATTGAGACCGAAACCATTATTGACGCAGAAACCGCAAGGCGGGTTCGTGAAGAAATGGCAGCCGATGAGGCGGAAATCGCCGAGGCTGAACGCTTGGAAAAAGAGGATTCGGCAAGCTCTCTGGACTACAATGTCGATGGCGGATACAAGAAGGTCTGCTCAAAGCGAAACTGCATCAATACAAGGCCTGTCATCAGGCTTGGAGACGAAATGGCTTTGGCCGACGCATACACAGCCGTTGTGACACCGATGTTAGGCGGCATCAACAAAGTCGCTCGTCAGCTTGAGCGAATATTTAAAAATTCGCCAGACGAAAAAGTACATCGTACTTCCGGCAAAATCGACATCGACAGACTGTGCAGCGGGACAATGACCGCAAGGGTGTTTACAAAAAGGCGTATTGCGGACAAGAACGATATGCATATTTGCATCGCCATTGACTGCAGTGGCAGCATGCGCGGCGACTCAATCCATCAGGCTCGCAAAGCGGCAATCGCTCTCGCAGAAGTCTTCGACAAGCTGTCAATCCCCGTATCCATGTTTGGGTTTACAGCTGACGACATCAACAACGGAGACCCGCATCACATCCATTTTATCACCGGCAAGAACACGAAGCGCGACAGGCTTCGCCTTCTGGATATCAAAGCGATGTCTAACAATTTCGATGGGTATTCAATCAGATACGGCGCCGCACTTTTAAAGAAGAAGTCGGCAGCGCACAAAATGCTCATCGTCATATCGGACGGAGCTCCGGCGTGCAGTGCATATGTTGGCGGCAACGGAGTGATGGATACGAAGCTTGCTATCAAAGAGGCGTCAAAAGAAGCCGTCGTCTTCGGAATACTTGTTGGCTCGGCTTCACCGGAGGTGCACAAAATGATGTACGGGTACAACTTCCTGCACATCAGAATGCCGGAAGACCTGTTTAACGGCCTTGCAAGGTGCATAAGCAGGCAGGTTAAAGAGTGGTAGGAAACTGCCGCTCTCTGCCCTTCAAAATATATCAAGGAGAGATGTTATGGAAACACTCAACATCAAAATGCTCAAGGACAACGGCCGCACAGTCATTTATATTGAAGGTGCCGACCGTGAGCGTGACGAAGCGGCTTATGCCATCGTGCAGTCCTATATGTCCGGAATGCTCAAAAGCGTCGCCGAGCCTGTTGTATCGAAGGTTCCTGCGGAATCGCCGAAGCAGGACATCAAAGACGAAGAAGAGCCTGTTCCAAATTCACCGGACGACGAACCGCCCGAGCCTGAAAATAAACCGGACGTACAGGACGGCATACAGGAAGTTGAAGGGCTTGCACCTGCCTCATCGGTCAAGGAGGAAATGCCAAGTGCAGAAAATCTCTTGAAAATGGAGGATTATGTGATTGCCCGGAGACACGGAGCCAAGGAAGTGAGTACCGGCAAATACGCCGGGAAGACACCGGAGGATGCTCTCAAGGAAGATAATGAACTTGCTCTTGTAGAGTTGTTCGCAGTAGCGCAAAACATGAAAAGCAGAAACGAGGAATTTCATTCCATCGTTAATGCCTGCAAGCAGTATATGGCCATTCTTCCGTATGAATCCGAGAAGCTTTATCCTACGCTTGAGAGAAAAATCGCATTCATTAAGAATATCTCAAGCATTGTCCCGATTAAAACCTTCATCAACGGGTATGCCGACCTCGACACTTTTTGCACCGCGGCTGGTTATGAAGAAATTAACGCCGCTTTTATCAACATCGTTTCTTCTCTCGAGCAGCGAGGCACTCAAAGCGCATAACCGACTATTGAAAAAAAAGAGGACCTGTCTGAATAAGACAGGTCTTCTGCTTTTCTATGCTAATTGTGTTTCATGGAAGAGAGGATTAAGGCCAGCTCACGCTTACTTCTCTCAGTCTCTTCTTCTTCTATATCCTGACACAAAACAAGAGTCTCACGCGGACATTTGTTGATATATAAATCAAACCACTCGTACGCAAGCTTCATTTTTTCCTGGTCACCAACGGGAAAATGTTTGAGTATTGCTTCTGTCGTGACCCAGTTGTTAAAAGCTTCAAACGGGTCTTTCTCATCAGGATGAGCAAGAACATATTTCATTATGGAGTTTGCCATTATCGATTCCACGCCGAGGGATTTATATGTGTCAGACATTCTCGGTACATACATTCCTATTCCTCCCTTCTCAAGTAATACGGTACCTATATTTACCGCAATAATACTACACTAACAATAAATTGTCAAGAGGAATATTTTTTATGCGTTAAACGACTGTTATTTACCCGGTATGAACACGATGGCCGCCGTAATGTTATCCTGTATTTTTTCCTGGAGGCAAGCGTCAATTATGGCTGTTGTGGCGTAATCCCAGCGTTCGGCGGTCAATATAATATCACCTATAGCCGTATCCGGAATTGCGTAGTGAACGCCGTCAGTCGTAAGAACGTATATGTCGCCTGGTTTGCAGTTGCTGGAGAAGGTCTGGATTTCAGGTTCGGCGACGATACCAAGGCCTGATGTAAAACGGTACTTGTCTCCGGACATGCCATACTCCTCTGGCGTTTTGATTTCTCCCCTGTCCCATTTCTCGCGGGCAACCGTATGGTCGCGTGTAATCTGCATGATGGACGCCTTGTTGTCTCCGCTGACGCGCAGAAGGCTGACTCTGGTATTGCCGCAGTGGACAAAGCACATTTTGCTGCCGTAAAACAGACAAGCCGACAGGCAGACTCCTATGCCGCCGTAATTCTCATCGTTGGCAAATTGCAGGGTGCCTATAACCCTGTTGGCGACGTGCATTGCCTCGAGAAGCATTTCGGCGGGATACTCAAGAAACATATCCGGCGCGTTGTCATAAAGCCGCTTGACGGTATTCACGATTTCCGTCGAGGCAATTACAGCCGGCTGAATATTGAGCCTGTTCTGTTTGCTACCGAGACCGTCGGCGACCACAGCCAGAAGTACATCATCCGATAACTCAAGGAACGCTCCGTAATCTTCATTGACATCACGGCCGGCTCCGATATTGGTTGTACATCCATATGTAAATTTAGACGGCATCATCTTTCTCCTTCGTTTCATTGTTTTTGGGATTCACACCAAGAGCTTCGAGAATGTTGGCGCCGGCTTCGGCTTCCGCCATCATTTCATCATAAGATAAATCATCGCCTTCATCCCCGTCGTCATCATCGTCGCCATCATATTCATCAATCGAATATCCGTCATCGTCGTCAAAATAATCATCATCGTCAATTTTTTTGGGAAGAGATATCTCAATGACTTTCAATGATGCAAACTGGTCAACAGCCACTTTCTCAACAGGAGTCGGAGCCGGTATAGCCTTGTCGTTTCCCTCAATCTCATACAAATAAATGACGAGCGCTTTTTTCGCATTTGTCATTGCTTCGTCTTCGCTGTGTGCCGGGTCGATGCAGCAATACGGAAAATCGGGGAATTCAACATATATTCCGTCCTCGTCATCATAGAACAAGGCCGGGAAGGCAAAATGACGCATACCGTCCGAAGCATCACGTAAATCAACACCGTCCTTTGGGGCTGGTTTTTTATCGGCATCAATCTTCGCCGCCACATCGACATAGCCTTTATCAATCCTGCGCCGGACCACGGGAAGGTATTTTAAATAAAGCTCGTCGTTCTTCTGGTCATCGCTCAGCGAATCATGTAAATAATCAAGAGGCGAGCTGTAGAGTTCTCTGAGGGGCACCGTGAGCTTGTATTTGTTAATGGCCGCTTTCCCTTCATCCCCCGCAAAAAACGCGTACATCTCATCAGGCGACTCGAAGGACAGGAATTCGCGGACCATCGTGAGAAATAACACCCTTGCGCGGTTGTACCCGTCGTTGCCGTCAAAATACCCTTTCGGGAATTTTGTGATGCGTTCATTGATGACATCCATGTAGACCTTCACAATAAGGTCGATGCGGCTCGCATTCCTGGTTTCCGGGTACAGGTACCAGGCGATATAATAAAGCTCGCCTTTACTCGGAAGGATTTCCGGAGGACACGGAATCCTCTTTATGAAGGACTCAAGCTTCATTGATTTGACGACGTCCAAGGTCAGACAATCGCGCACCTGCTCATGGCTCCATCTCAGATAATATGTAAAGATGTAATCCAATATTTCCGAGATGAGCTTTCCTCCGTTGTCACGGCTCATGCAGGCCGATGAGTAGTTGCTGCGGTTCCCGGCCAGAACCTCATCGTATTCGCGGAGGTAATAGCGCGCGTCAATTACCTTGCTTAAATTTTCGACAACACCGCCGTTGATTTCATCTATCATGTGTTTTCCTCCCGCTCTGGTTCTATATAAAGTATGTTCGATTTTTTAACGCTAATTTCGGCATATATTAAATTGTAACCAAATTGTTACTTTTAAAACATCAGTGAATGAAGTATGAGCTGGCCGAGAAATTCTCTTATTTCTCCGTTTGAGACAGCGGACATAAGGACCCGGAGTCCGCCGGCGTCGAGTGTGTTTATCGGCACGCCATCCTTTTCACAAAATATGCTGTACTCGGAAAAATTCGGGTCAACCATATTTTGAAACTTTTTCTCAAGCTCAAAGCAAAAGGCCTCGGGGTATTTTTGCGTCTTGCGGAAGTTATATATTTCGCCGACAATGTCCAGCATAATAACAGTTTCCGATTTGCTATATGCAAGATGAATGGCTTCATCTATACAAAGTCTCGCCAGGTCGTTCAGGCTGAATGCGCGCGCCAGTGAGTTCTTCAGGATTTCCATGTAATCGAAATGACGCTGCATTCCGTGAAACGGGCGGCATGGATTAACGAACAGGATATTCATCAAACATCCTCCTTGTTGGCGTTCAGCAGCGTCATGACGTACTGCAGGTTATCAAGTCCAAGCTCATTAAGAAGCTCGGTTGATTTCTTGTACATCATAATCAGCGTCGTCAGATAAAGGCTGGTGCTGCTCGACCTACCTGTCCCAATTCGGACAGACTCAACAAATGAGTTGACGGCGCTCCTTGCGAGAATGATGTCTTTTTGCTCAAGAGGGATTTCGACTCCCTGTATTAACAGCTTCAAACGGTTCACCCTTCTTCCGTAAATATAAAAATTCTCTGATAAAAGTATGGATGATTCCCTCAAAAAACGATTTTTATATAAAATGCGCAGAAAAACATCTGTCTGCTAATCTGACGTTCCAGCCTACACGGTGTAGGCTCAGCCTACACGGTGTAGGCTCAGCCTACAAGGTGTAGGCTAGGACTGAGGTTGAAGACCGGCGTAAACGGAGGGGTTATATGAAGCCCGTCTGCACCTCGAGAGGGGCCGCACTTGTCAGCCGGAAGCTGAAAAACGCAAAGTCACAATTGCGGGGCTAAACCATTGCAAACACTGACAATCCTGCCCCCTACGGAAGGGGCAGGACTGTCAGTTTAACTTGCCGCCAAAATTTGAAATAACCGGTTTGTTTTTTGACTTTCTGCGTTAAGGTTCGCTTTTTGTGTAAAAACGCGTAATTTTCTCTTTATTAAAATCAGCGCGCTTTCCGTTCTTTTGAATATTGAATATCCAACGCCAGCTGCGCTTGTCATTGACAAGACGGTCGTTCTGAATATTGAAATCCAGCCGCGTTAATGTGCTGATGCGGACGATAACGTGTTCGAGACGGTCTGTGCCGGTTTTATCAATCCACTCCAGCACCCGGGCTTTCAACTCGTCGGCATTGACATCGTTATTTGTAACAATGTTAATCTGGCTCCTTTGGACTTTAAAAATATTGTTCAAGCCCTTTGCTTTGTTTAATTTTTCCTCGAACTGCTGCTGCGTATGCGTATTGCGCTCGTATTCAAATACCGCCATGCCGCTGCCGCCGCCGTGCGTGGAATATTTAGCGATAACGTCAGGTATGTACTCAAGATTGCTGAGCGTAATCAAGCGGCAATCGGAACGCTTTGAGCTTACAAAGGAGTAGTTGCCGCTTTTCAGAAGGAGCTTTTCGAGCTCAATGACTCCGATGAAATGCTCTAGCGTCGCGTGGTCTTTTGCCCCGGAAAGCAATGAAGGAACAGGTTTCTCCGATAAGAATTTTTCGTATGCTTCCTCAAGGCCCGGCGTAATGCGGTACGCGGCATAACGATGTTTTAAAGGGTTGTTGATGTCTAATTTTTCGACAATTCCCTTCTTGATAAGCTTTTGGAGAGCATATTCATACCGGCGCCTTGTTGCGGTGTCTTTCTTAAAGAAATCGACGACTTTAACTTTATCCAGGCACGCAGATATGATATCACTGCTTTCATATAAGCCGGTTTCGCCAATGGTGCTTAAGACCAGCTTCTCGTGTGATGAGATAGAAATCGTATTCTGTTTATCTGACATAAAAATTACCTCCTTTCTCTAAAAATCTGAAAATTGTGGGGCGCGTTTTTCAGTTTTTACACCCCGCGTTTTTCGGCTTTTTCAGCCCCGCATAATAACTTCAATATTAGTATGGCTGAAAAGCGTTGATTTCAAGAACGTTTATCAGTTTTTTTGAATTTGAACGGCAAATGATAAAAACGTGCCTTCGAAGTCCGCGAGAGGGGCAGAATTGTGTTGTAAAATCAGAAAAAAGCCGTTTTCTTTGTTTATTGGCCTTTAATAAGGGTTCTAGCCTGATTTTAAAGAGATTTACTACCCCCGCCCCTCCTCTCCGCATTTCTCCTCTTTCGTTCCCGGCCCCTTCGCTCGCCATTTACCCTCGCCCATCCTCTCGCCAGCTATCTCACAGCCCCTCCGCCGCACATTACCCATCGCCCCTTTATCCGCATCACGGAACAAGTGAGCCGGCTAATCACGAGTGGGAGGCGG
>JAAYBH010000520.1 GCA_012718935.1 Clostridiales bacterium | reverse complement strand
TCAGGCTTTGGGTGCACAGGAATGCGCGGGAGACAGAGCTCGCCCTGTGGAAATATCATTTTGAGAACGGAAGTCAAGACGATGTCCTTAAGGCGCTCGCGGTGTATCAGAACGATGACGGTGGGTTCGGCCACGCTCTGGAGCCGGACGACTGGAATCCGGCGTCCTCGCCGTACAGGACGCTGAGAGCGATGGACATCCTGGACAGCATCTGTTTCACCGACACAGCGCACCCCGTATGGCGGGGTATCTTTCGCTTTCTCGACAGCGGCGCATTATATAACGAATACGGCTGGCAGTTCTCCATCCCATCAAACGCCGATTACCCCCACGCGCCCTGGTGGACATACAACGAAGACGCCAATACATATGAAAGCATCGGAGTCACGGCGGAAATCGCAGCTTATATCCTGAAGTACGGAGACAAGGATGCGCCATTGTATCAAAAGGCGCTCCGGGAGACAAGCCGGATACTCGGCCTGATCGGAAATACCGAGAAAAACGGCGATATGGGGATCGGCGGGTATTGCGGGCTGCTGGACGCCCTGCGCCGGACAGGCCTTGATACGGGGTATGATATTGCCGCTGTATCCGATCGCGTCCGGGAATTGGTGAAAAGCTCCATCCAACAGGACACCACGAAATGGGAGTTTTACGGCGTCCGCCCGTCAAAATATATTACAAGCCCGGACAGCGTCTATTACGCGGACAACAGAGATATTGCCGAGACGGAGCTGGATTACCTGATTAAAACACGGCCTACCGGCAGCGTCTGGGGCATCACCTGGAGCTGGTTTGACAACAACGAAAAATACGCCAAGGCGTTCGCCGTCAGCGAAAACTGGTGGAAAGCAAATTTGGCTGTTTCCAAGCTGCTGATGCTGCGGAATTTCGGCAGGCTGGAATAAAATAAGACGCCGGGCGAAAGAGACTCGCAAGTGAGTCTTGGCGTCTCGCCCTACAATACAAAGCATAAAAATCCGCTCGAATTCGGGCGGATTTGTTATTGACATATGTCATTAACGGTGTATAATAGTTATTGACATATGTCATTAACTCTGAGGAGGCGATGGATTTGCCGAGACCGAGAAAGTGGAGAAACGTGTGCCGGATGCCGGGCTGCAGCCGGTTCGGGCCGCTTGATCCGTGCCGACACGACGACCCCATCGTCATGTCGGTAGACGAATATGAAACGATCCGGCTCATTGATCTGGAGGAGCTGACGCAGGAGGAGTGTGCCCGGCAGATGAACGTAGCGCGGACGACTGTCCAGGGCATCTACAACGACGCCCGCAAAAAGCTGGCCGGCGCGCTTATAGGCGGCAGGCTGCTCCTGATTGAAGGCGGCGATTACCGGCTCTGCGGCGGGGACGGGCAAAGCCGGCCCGAGGGCTGCTGCCGCCGCCGTCAATGCTGGAGAGACCAGGAACAGCATCACTGCCATGACCACGGAGACATGGAAACGGAGGATGTCGGATGATCATCAAAGCGCTTGCCGAAAACACATCCGTCAGCAAAGACCTGGGCTGCGAACACGGACTGAGCCTGTATATCGAGACAGAAAAGCACAAAATCCTGTTTGACACGGGCGAAAGCGCGCTTTTTGCGAAAAACGCGCTGATGATGGATGTCGATCTGACAAAAGTGGATATCGCCTTTATATCCCACGGCCATTATGATCATGGCGGAGGGCTGAAGACGTTCCTTTCTCTGAACGATCAAGCGATAGTCTATATCAGCAGCCGGGCCTTTGACAGGTACTACGCCAATTTCGGAGACAAGGGCGTCAAGTACATCGGCCTCAGCCAGGAGCTTCTGAACCTGAACAGGTTCGTTTATGTGGACGACCGTCTCACGATTGACGATGAGCTGGCGCTCTTTTCCGGCGTCAAACACAAGAAGCTCAATCCCACAGGCAACGCCGACCTGCTGAAGCAGAGCGGCACGGGTTATGAGCGCGACGATTTT
>JAAYBH010000519.1 GCA_012718935.1 Clostridiales bacterium | reverse complement strand
AATCAACAGCTTCAGGAGTGGAAGGCATATTAGCACCTTCTCCGACAGCAAAACAGCCGTTGGCGACAAGCAGCTTCGCTGCATCTCCGTCAAGCTCATTCTGCGTTGCGCACGGCAATGCGATATCACATTGGACAGTCCATATGTCCGAGCAGCCGTCCGTATATGTGGCTTCCGGATGATAATTGACGTATTCGCTGATCCTCTTGCGCTCGTCTTCCTTGAGCTTCTTGATGATATGCAGATCGACACCGCTTCTATCATAGATATAGCCGGAAGAATCGCTCATCGCAACAACCTTTCCGCCCAGCTGGTGCACCTTCTCCGCTGCATAGATCGCCACGTTTCCCGAGCCGGATACGACAACGGTCGAATCCATAAACGATTTGCCCTTAATGCTCCTCATGGCCTCTTCCATAAAATAACACAAGCCGTAACCTGTGGCTTCCGTTCTTGTGAGGCTGCCGCCAAATGACAGTCCTTTGCCTGTCAGGACGCCCGTAAATTCATTTCTGAGCTTCTTATACATCCCGAACATATAACCGACCTCGCGGCCGCCAACGCCGATATCACCTGCGGGTACGTCCGTATCGGGGCCGATATGCCGCGCCAGCTCAAACATGAAGCTCTGGCAGAAACGCATGATTTCACCGTCGGACTTTCCCTTGGGATCAAAATCGCTGCCGCCTTTGCCACCGCCCATTGGGAGGCCTGTGAGAGCGTTTTTGAATATCTGCTCAAAGCCAAGAAATTTGATAATGCTGAGATTTACCGACGGATGGAATCTTAAACCGCCTTTGTAGGGGCCGATGGCACTGTTGAACTGTACCCTGTAACCTCTGTTAACAACGACTTCACCGTTGTCGTTGACCCATGGCACCCTGAAGATAATCATTCTCTCCGGCTCAACGATTCTTCTGAAAATTCCTGCGTCGACAAATTGGGGGTATTTCTCAGCGACAAGCTCCAGAGACTCCAATACCTCTTTCACAGCTTGCAAAAACTCAGGTTCGTTGACATCACGCTTTAACACCTGCTCATAAACGTCTTTTAATATGTTCATTCCGGTTAACCTCCTCGATCTCATACCTTATCGTGCGACTGAACACGACAAACGGCAATAGGTTTTCTTAATTATAAACCGATACATAAATGAAGTAAAGGAATATTTTATTGCAAATATTGTTCAATTATGCAGCTATTGCTATCTATATTATACAATAATTGCAGCAACGGTTCATATCGCCTTCATAATTGCCGTAATGATGGGCAATGTCACCAAGGAAATTAATGTTGAAACAAAAACCAGTTTTGACGCAAAAGCAGAATCCCGGCCGTACTTGGACGACAAGATTGCCGTCATCGTTGCTGCGGGCATGGCGGATGACAGGACTGCGACTCCGGTTACAATTGGATCGATACCGATGAGCCTCAGCACAGCGAAAATAATCGCCGGAATCGCTACGAGCCGGATAAATGAATAATAGAAGCAAGCCTTGTCCATGAGCGTACGGAAATTGACCTCACTGAGGATCGAACCGACGATGAACATTGACGTAAAGGTAATGCAACTGCCAATCACTTCAATGGTATCGCTCAGAAAATCCGGGAGTCTGACAGGTGAAAAGAGGTAGGCAAAACCCAAAATAACAGCCCAGATGCACGGGTGTGTCGCAAGACTCTTGAACTGCTGCTTCTTTTCCGTTTTTGTAAAAAGCGACAGACCCGATGTCCACATGAACAGGCGTAAAGGAACGAGAACGACCGAGCCGTACAATATTCCTGTGGAACCGAAAACCGAATCAATAACCGGAAGCCCCATGAAACTGGCGTTGTTGACGATTGTTGCATACTGCATGACGACACGCCGTTCGTTAGGAAATCTGTTATAAGCAAATTTGTTGATGATCATGTAAAAGATCTGTGAGCACAAAGCGATAACGAATACGATTGCGCACTGTATCAGCTTGTCCGGCGTCAGGGCCTTTTCAAATGAATGAAATATGTTGCACGGCAGGATGATGTATATGACGATGTCCGTCATGTCACGCCTCGCCTCGGCGCTGAATATTCCTTTCTTCGCGGCAAAAAAGCCAACAATGATGAGAATAAATATCTGAATTTGAATATTTACGATTGTAATCACCGGCTTATCATGAAATTATTTGCTTTCAGCAGGTATTATACAGGAAGTAAAAAAACAGCACAATGTTGATTGTGCTGTTTTTCGTCATACGAGAGGTTATATTTTCAGCGCGCTTCAACCGCCTGGCGTATATCGCCGGAAAAATAGAGCGAACCCAGCGCACAGACGATACCGTCCGGCCCTGCTTGCTTTATCGCTTTGTCGACGCCCTCAGATGCTAAGGCGCAAGCCGTCACAGGTAAGCCGTAAATAGAAAGTATTTCCTTAAGCCGTTCAGCCTTCATCGCGCGGGGACTATGCGGTTCCACTGTAACAAAGGCTTTTGCCAGCGGTGCGATATGGCCCATCATCGCACCAACATCCTTATCCGACATGACGCCGGTTAAAAAAACAATTTTTCTTCCTCCGAAGTGCCGGTTCAGGCTGTCCGCCGTCGCTTCAATACCATGGGGATTGTGAGCGCCGTCCAGGATGAAGACGGGACGCTTCATCAGCACTTCAAACCTGCCCGGCCAATAGACATTTGAAAGGCCGGTGATGATGTCGTCATCGCTGATTATCCAATTTCTTGTTCTTAATACTTCAAGCGCCGTAATCGCCAGCGCCGCGTTTTTCGGCTGATAAGCGCCTACTAGGGGCATTTTAATGTTTT
>JAAYBH010000071.1 GCA_012718935.1 Clostridiales bacterium | reverse complement strand
GTCGGCAAAAGGCTCTGGTCAAGAATCACGACGGCGCCGTCGTCGCTGAGCCGGATGTTGTCAATATGGGTGACGTTTTCAATGCCCATTTGTGTACTCCCCTGCTGTTTTACTCACTGCAGGCATTATATCATAGTATAAACAGCCCAGTCCATATTGTATCGGTCCCCGATGTGCGTTATAATATTTTTACAAATGCTGAATAATTGGAGGGTTGATTTTGAATAAACAGCAAAAGATTGATCACGCCGTGGCGGTGGCAAAGCATGCCATCATCCGCGACGACATCTGCGCGCGCAGCGTTCTTGTGGGACTGAAGGAGATATTTGACGACATCCCCGAAGAGATGATTACGGCTTCCCTGTCTCTGGCCGGCGGCACGGGCGGCGCCTCCGGTTCCTGCGGCGCTTACTGCTGCGGTTTGCTCGCCGTCGGCCTCAAATACAACGCGCCCCTGGAGGAAGAGCTTAAAAACCCGGCGCTCAAGCAGAAAAGTGCGGCGAAATTTAGCGAGTACCGCGACCGGTTTATGAAGGAAATGGGTACTGTCATGTGCCCCGATATCCACAAAAAGCTCTTCGGCCGCAGCTATACCCTCTATGATCAAAAGGAGCACGATGAATTCCTCGCCATACCGGGTCACCAGGAGAAATGCGCCGAGGCTGTCGTTGCCGCAACACGCCTCGCCGCCGAAATGATCCTGGCGGACGAAGAATGAACGGTGACTGCATGAATACATCCGAAAAGAATCTTACATCCAGCCGTGAACTGCACGATATGCTGCTCTTACGCTACGAGCCCATCGCCATCAAAATGATCAAGGACGAAAAGGACGTGCCCGAAACGGCCATCAATCCAAGGCGCGACATGGGCAAGCACATGGCCCTTTGTCAGGCCTACGCCCTCACTCGGCGGAACAGGAAGACCATCTATATGGACAAAGCCTCCGAGTGGTGCTGGTGCCCCATGGTGTGCATGGGTTATGTGGAGGCGAGCCCTGGTACGCCGTCCTTTGACATGCTCAGCCGCTTCATCGGCATTGGCGATAAAGCCGCTGCGGAGAAATTTTTCGCCGAATTTCCAAGGCTCCCCCAGGGCAAATACAAGGGGCTCGTAACCGCCCCCCTCTGTTCCTGCCCCTTTGAGCCGGACCTGGTCCTGATCTATGCCAATCCCGCGCAGACGCGCATGCTGATCGGTGGGATCAAGCAGCAGACCGGAAAGCTCGTGGAGACAAAGCTGGACATCATCGATTCCTGCGCCTACTCAACGGTCACGCCGCTATTAACCGGCCAGTACCGCGTCACCTTCCCAGACCCCGGCGAATATGAGCGCGGCCTTGCCGACGAGGACGAGGTCATCCTCTCCGCCCCCGGACACCGTCTTGACGAGCTGATAACCGGCCTTCGCAATAACAACAACTTCGGCCTGGGTTACAAGCTCCTGAACAAGGAGATGGAGCTTGACTTCAAGCGCCCGCCCTTTTACAACGACCTCTTTGAGATGTGGGGCTGCGACAAAGGCGAAGACTGGACCAAATAGTCGGTTTTACTCACTTGCTCGTAGGGGCGGACCTCGTGTCCGCCCTTTGCGCTTTCAGGCGGACCGACCACGCCTCTCCGTTTTTCGTAATTTCATCGTAGGGCGCGACGACTCGGCGCGCCGTCGTACCGGCATCACTTCTGCCGCGTTGAGAGGTTTAGCGGGCAGATATAGATTCCTACTTGAAACGCGCATCCGATTCATGTATAATGACAAAGCTTTACCCGGGTGTGGCGCAGTTTGGTAGCGCACTTGCTTTGGGAGCAAGGGGCCGCTGGTTCGAATCCAGTCACCCGGATTAGAAAAACCGCCGAAAGGCGGTTTTTCAGCTTTATTCTCCGATATCCGTTACGGTCCCGATAAATAACGGCAGATTCGTCTCACAGTCGAGGAGCATATAGACAAAGGGGCGGTCAAGATAAACGGTCTCCGGTTCCTTCACCGGCGCTGACATCTTCTGCATTTCAACGGCGGTGGCCGCGCCGGCCTTGGTTCCCTTCTCATCGACAGCGATATATGTTTTGTGGATGACACGGTTGATGAAGATATTGCCGCCCGCCGATTTGCCAAGTCCCGTAAAATCCGCGCGGTCGCCGTTAAAGGCGTCGGTCATGCCCATAGACATAAGAATACCGCTCATTTCTGCGGAATACTCACTCTCGAATTTGGGTATGGCGGTGTTCACCTCAGTGTTCTGCGCGTTTTGAAGCGTGCTCATGAGCCCGTCACCGGTTAAAGACGCGATATAATTGTCAACGGTAATATCCTCTTTCGGCAGCAGGGCGGCGAAGGCGTATTTCCTGTCGGTGTAATACTTGATAAAGCCCGTGGCGTTCCCGTCGTCCAAATACTGATACTCCGAGGCGTACATCATTTCAACGCTTCTCTTTTCCCCGGCTTCCGTCGTGAAGCTTCCGTCACGCACGTCGCTGATATTGTAAATCCTCTCCCACTCGGCGTCGAAAGAAAGCGCGTTGATGAGATACATGATGGCGGCTGCCGGGATTTCATCGAGGATGTCTTTGATCATGCCGTCGGTGTTTTTGTTAACCCATGCATTGATATCCTTCAGCGTATTCGCGTCAAACGGCGCCTTGTAAATTGACGCGCCGAAGTAATCGGCGTTCGCCTGCAGAAAATCCTCCTCAACCGTCAGCGTTTTGTCATCCCGGAACCAAACGGAATTGGCAACGCTGACCTTGTACTTATCACCGGTGGGCAAGGTATTCAGGTAAGTGTACAGATACTTATTGAGTTCCGGTACGCTCAGCCCGAACACTTCCTCCATCTGCGCGAGGGTCTCCCCCTCGGCGCCGTTGGCTGTCATGGCGAGGGCGCACAGCACGGACAGCGGGGAGATAAGGGTGTTTTCATCGGAAGATGCGTTTTTTTGAAACAGCTTGACGGCAAAGTCCGCAATTGCAACAGAATTGCCGCTGGTCAGCTCCGTTTCTGCGCTCACTTCATTGGCCTTCACGCCGGACATCAGGTCCGCAGCCTGTGCCGACACGCCGCAGCCAGAGAGAGAAAACAGCGCGGAAATCGCCAGCGCCAGGCTGAGAAGCCCTGCAATCAGTCTTTTTTTCATGTCCGCTCCTTTCACAACCATGGTTGTATAAATCAAACTAATATGTAAGACGCAAAAACAGTAATATTGTTCCTGCTTTTCACCATCAGCATGAGTTATCGGTAACACATATCAGGAATATTTTCGAGATAATGCTTTTGTTTTAAAATCCGTACCGCTCTACGCCGCTTTTTGCATCTAAGAAAGCTTGGCAACCACTCCATATCAGAGCAGAAACCTGTATATGGTGTTTTTGGTTTTATTATGATATAATTCCGCTATGCCCCATATTTTTAATCCCGCTTGACAGCATGACACAGCGATGATACGCTGAAAAAAGAAAATTTTAGGGAGGTTTTCGCCAATGAATAAAAAAGAAGCTTTTATGTCAGCTCTGCGCAACGATAAGCCGCCAAAATGGATGGGTCACGCTTTTGATGCTCAAACGAACGAAGTCGCGTTCGGACCCGGAGGACCGGAACTCTTATTCCATGCGGTTATCGACCCTATCTCTAACTGGGATACCCTTCAGTTTTCAGGCGAGTGCTACAAGGATCTTTGGGGTGTCACAAACCGCTATATCATTGGCGTCGACCCCGGTATCATCCCGCTGACCGACACAAAAAATCAGGTCATCAAGGATATGGAGCACTGGCGCGACTATGTCAAGTTCCCGGAAATTCCAAAGGATCTTGACTGGTCTTACGCCCAGGCCCAGTGCAAGGCGGCGCGTGAGCGCGGCGAGCTTATCATGATACCGTCCTTTCGCGGCCTCTTCGAGCGCTTACATTGTCTGCGCGCTTTTGAGTGCGTCATGGAGGATTTAATGCTGTACCCGGATGAGTGCGTGGAGTTCTTTGAGGCGTACACTGACTGGAAGCTGGAGGCTTTCAAGCTGCTGATCGACAACCTCGATTTTGACATCATGCACAGCCATGACGATCTGGGCGCCAAAACAAAGCTCTTCTTCTCGCCTCAGATCTACCGCGACATGCTAAAGCCCAACTATAAAAGGCTTTATGATTACTGCCACAGCCGCGGCATTCTCGTGCAGCACCATTGCGACTGCTTTATCGAACCCTTTGCCATCGATTTCGCTGAGATTGGCATCGATATGTGGCAGGGAGCGCTGCCGACGAACGACATTGTAAAAATCCAGAAAGAGCTTGACGAAAAGGGACTCAATATGCTGATGATGGGCGGCTTGGAGGCTGCTATCGTGGATAATGAGCTCGCCACGGAAGAAGAGATCCGCGCCGAGGTCCGCAGAGCCATCGATACATACGGCCCGGGCGGGCATTTCCTGCCCTGTATCGGTTCCATCAACTGCCTGTACGAAAAGAACGAAGTGATCGCCATCGACGAAATGAACCGCTACGGCGCCGAGTGGATCAAAAAGCAGCAGGCATAATGACCGAACCTCCAGCCTGGGGAATATCGACAAAACCATCGGGAACTGAACTGGACCCGATGGTTTTTGTTTTTGGTGATTCTGTCTTTGACAAGCGGTATGAAACATAATATAATTACCATAAATAACTAATTTGAGGAGTGTATTTATGTTTTTTACCGATTTCAATCCGATGACCACAGAGGAAGTCAATAAAAAAGTCATCGTTAAACCGAAGGCGGACGGTTCTGCGGCGCTCGATTCCTGGGCAGGCTTGTCGTTCAATGTCCGGTTGGAGGGCGAATTTGCCCCGTCGCAGCTGGAGTATAAAATCCATGACGCGGACACTCTGACCGTCATCGAAAACGGTATCAGTTACGACGCAGCTTACGCCGCAATCATGCTGGGACGTGTCGCACTCCTCACACACCTGATCCCCGGCACGTCCCGCGGTTGGCATCTCGTCGTCGACACCGGGACATTTGCCCTGACGGCGTTTGAGACCTGGTTCGGCATCACGGTACCCGTCGGCGGCGATCTGTTCGGCATGAGGGAACCCACCGGGACGCGTGATATCCCCCGCGAGATCCAGCGGCATTATCACTTCGGCTGGGCGGACC
The DNA here is from genome assembly GCA_012718935.1 of Clostridiales bacterium. Classification (GTDB taxonomy): domain Bacteria; phylum Bacillota; class Clostridia; order Oscillospirales; family Oscillospiraceae; genus Sporobacter. The sequence goes on along the minus strand of JAAYBH010000071.1, from coordinate 4,390 downwards.
TGGGGACAAACGAAAAGCCCGAAAAGCTCCACACCACCACAAACCGGATCGAAGGCCGCGGCCTCCACTGGCAATACAGCAACGGCTATGAGCTGTTAACCTTCTTCCCCAGCGTCGTCTGCTCCACCCTTGTCGAGCTTTCCGACCCGCTGGGCGGTATCACGATGACAAACTCCTCGGATTACATAAAGATCGATGACGAGTTTTATGTTTACACACGCTGGGAGGTCGAGTTCAGCGGGAAAATGTGGATTGAGATCCTGAATTTCTTTGATCTGAAAGCGGCGGGCGTCGAATTCGGCTTCGGTGAAACCGACGAGCTGCGCTACGCCCTTCACACAGCGGCGCTCACCATCACAGGCGACGCGGCGCATCTGGAGCAGATCACCTCCTTCGGCGACAAAGCGCCGCCGATGGCGACGCTGAAGGGCAAGGGCGCCCGGTATGCCTACCGCCCAAGGGATATCGACGTCCCCATGACGCGGGAGGAGGCGCACCGGCACGCTGCCGAAGCCCAGAGCATCTTCGACACCGGCGGCATGAACATCATGGCCAGCGGCAACAACCTGCCCATCGTGGACTATCTGGCGGGCAAAAAGTTCAAGGTCAGGCTGGATGACGAAAAGCACACGGCCGCCCCCTGGACCGGGACACATGATACCGTCTACGAATACGACGTCGTCAGCATGGATATCCTCAAATGGCGTCTCCCGGGCGGGACATGGCAGGAGGAAAAATACACCGCCTTCGAGCCGGCCAAGGATATCATTCTCTTCTCTCACATGCTGACGGGGGATCCCGATTACACGAACCTCACCCAGGCAATTGATTTTTCCAACGGGCTGGTCACGACTGTCCGCGCGCAGGTCGGCAGCTGGCACAGCGAGTGGGAAATCGGTGCCTACGCAAAATTCGGCGTTCTGGAATACGGCGATATCGTCCCGCCTTTTGCCCGCCGCCACCATTTCACCACCGACCTTGTGGGCAAGAGCTACGCCTGGGCGTACAGTGACACGATGAGCTCCATCCATGTCTATTCCTCACCCGAAAGCTACAGCTGGACCATCTTCCAGGACGACAACAGCGGCGGCGCCACCTGGAGCAGCCCATGCTTTTTCATCAAGCTCCGGGACGACGCGTATCTCTTCCAGTGGGTGGAGGAAAACTGCAACGGTAGCCAGGGGCTCGTCGTCTTCAATCCCTACATCCAGCACGACGGCGGCTTCTTCTTCGGCGTCGGCCACATGGGCCTCCGGCTGAACATCACCGGCGCGTACGCCCGCAATCTGGGGAGCTTCAACATTATGAAATATTTCAGCAAGAAGGGTAACCTGTAATCTAACGCTCTAATGCCGCCGTCCGGACAGCAGGCAAAAGTGGGTTTTTTCGGATTGGGTAAAGGAGGGAGAAGCGATGCGTTTTTGCTTTGGGTGTGAAAGGAAAATATTTGTCTCAGCATTATTGTTGCCCGCCGCATTTTTACTTTTACTGCCGCTTTGCGCCTGCGCCTCAGCCGACCCGTCTCAACCGTCGGGGCCGGGCACGCCGGAGTATTCGACGCAGAAAGAAACCGCTTTGATAAACTATTCGAATGAGTTACCGGAAGTATCTATCACAGCGGAGGAGGACAGTTATTCCGTTGGTGTGGAAGAAATCAAAGTGACGTGGATAAATGACAGTCCATATGATGCCATATATGGCGAGTACTACGAGCTCTATAAAAATGACGACGGGGCATGGACTCAAGTTGGGAGCATTTTAGAGGGTCCATATATGGATATCGCATATGGTGTTAACTCAAAAACAGAACAGGACAAAACCTACGGGATATTTGAGTGGTTCGGATTGCTGGACGAAGGCGAGTATAAAATATATGCGGATTACTATGTGTCAATAGACGGAGATAGACGGCGATTCGTTGTGTCCGATGGATTTAAGATAATATAAGCGTCAAAAGCAGCCGGCACAGTGCCGGCTGCTTTTAACATCCGCTCATGTCGCCGACGACGCGGCGGCGGCGGAGGAGGCGGAGATGGTGGCGACCATGGCTGCCTGCTGGGCGATAATAATATTGGTGATGCTCGTACATAGAGCAGTCGTCAGAAACCCGTTTTTCACAGCGCCCAACCGCTCGTAGGCCGCCAGAGCCGAGGCGTACAGCAGCACCTCCTGCTTCGTCACCGACCAGGCGCCGAAGCCCTTCTGCGCGCGCAGATACAAAAACGCTTCGGCCATGTCATGGGCGATCTCCTCCGCCGTCCCCGGCAGCAGGGCCAGAATCCCGAGCGACGGCAGCGTCTGCTGGTCTTCCATCTTCAGGCTCTATATCGGAGCGACTGCCGAAGCGCCCGCAGGCGGCCGATGCTCTCCTCTGCAGTGTCCCCAAGTACAAGCACCTCGGACAGTGCCTGAACCCCGTTGCCGGAGTGAAACTCCGGCTTCAGCTCCCTGTAGAGCCGCTCCATGCGCGCAACACCATCGGCGGCGTCTACGTCCGACAGCCCCAGCATCGCTGCGTATATAGTGTCGTCGCTGCCCGTCAGCAGCGGGTGCTCTTTCTTCATACTTTCATAATACGACCGCATTTTCCATACGGTGGTTTTGAAATTGACAGCGCCCGCGTTTGAAGCGATCTGCAAAGCGGCGATAACGAGATAATCCGAGCCCCAAAAGTGTGCTTCCTTCATCAGATCATAAATATATAAGGTATCGGACAGGCGTTTTTCCCCGTCTTCCGCAAGGGACAGCATCGCCGCTGTCGCGAGGGCTGTATTGCCACGGAACATGGAGAAAAGACCCGTGTGTGCCTTGATCATATCATAGCTCCGGCGTATGGCCCCATTGTCGGCGACCCTGTTCTCGGCGGTATAAAGCAGCGCCGCCATCTGCCGCAGCATCGGCCGCTGCCACTTGAATTCTCTCTTTAAATTATTGGCGTTGTCGATGAACAGCCCGAGACGCCTGACCTGTGAATCCGTCATATGCTTCTTCCTCCGGTTTTACGGTTATTATGCCATTGCACGCTTATAAAATAGTATGTGGAATAAATCCTCGACCCGCTGCTTTTTCTGTTCAGAACCGCTTTATCCCTCGCTTCCGAGCGGACAATATGCTATGGTGAACCATTAAGCAAAGCGAAAACGTCGGCATTCCTGCCGGCGTTCCATCTGGAATTAGCTTGTTGCGTCTGGAACTAAATCACCGAACAGAATTCGCAAATAATCACGCCTTCCATTCAGTACACGGTCTATGTATACACCCTCTTCTTTAACACGGTAAAATGCCAGATAGTCTCCACAAACAAGAAATCGATAATCCGTTTCAAGTTTTGATAATGACGATAAAAGCGGCCCCATTTCCTGAAACGACTCCAGCATTTCAATTGAATCCAGAATTCGATTTACAGTATTTTGGGCAGCGGAAGGATTCTTCAGTTCCGCATATATGTATGCCCATATCTCATCAAGGTCACTGATCGCTTCATGGGAGTAATATAGTTTATTCATTAATCTTTTGTTTAAAACGCGCCCTCACATCTTCATGTGAAAGCCAGCCCTTTTCTTCGCCTGAAATCCGGCCATTAGAGAGCTCGCTCATAAGTTTCATCGTTGCCTGCGTTTTCTCGTAGTCCGCAATATCGACAAGCGCGTAGCGTCCTCTGCCGTTCTTCGTAAGAAAAACTGGTTCACCGATGGCTACATCCTTCAAAACTGCGTTATAGTTTCTTAAATCCGAAACTGGTTTAATGTTTGGCATAAGGCCACCCCATTCCTTGTTGTTAATATTATATGCTTATTCTTCGTAAAATACAACAACTTTAGCAACAGCAAATATGTTATTCAACAGGTTTACGCGCACAGTGGTTTCGTTTATCGTCCAGTGCGAACATGGGGTAATTCTGAACGAAGTAACTTGTGACCATACGGAATGATTTCTATCTGATCATATTGAAGAACACCCTCGGCTCAGAGTCCGGCAGCGGCAGCTTGTCCTTTGTCATATCCTTCATTTTCATGAGCCACGCCATGTTCTTACCCAAATTGCGGAGCCTTTGCACCCCTTCTTTATCCTCTTGGATTTCACCGGGACGTGCGCCGAAAACGGCCATCCACTGGCATGGCACGACGAGCATCTCGGAGGCAAGCAGATAATTGTTCAGCTGCTCGTAAGCGGACATGGCTCCCGCCCGCCGCAAAACGACGAGTGAAGCCGCGGCCTTCAGGCGGAACTGCCCCCCGGTTGAGGAAAAGAAGGCGCGGTCCAAAAAGCTCTTCACGGGACCGGTGATTCCGCCGTAATACACGGGACTGGCCAGGAGAATCCCGTCAGACTCGTGCATCTTCTTCAGGATGTCTGTAAACTCAGGCTCGGCAAGCACGCACCGGCCCGT
>JAAYBH010000518.1 GCA_012718935.1 Clostridiales bacterium | reverse complement strand
TAGGCAGGATGTGCTTTTGCGTGTAGGCTATGCACCAGTTTGCGATCGTTGCTTTGCTCTGTGTCTCAATCAGCCTCATCAGGGAAACGATAGCGGGGGCTTCGGCGCTCCCGAGCAATTTTCTCAGTTTGGCCATGTGCCGATCCTCCTTTTCAGGTTCGCGCGTTCAAGGGAAAGCACACAACCCGCTTCTCAATGAAGCGGGTTGTTTTGTATCATCATGCTGATGATGTTGGCACGCCTGGAGGGACTCGAACCCCCGATCTCGCGGTTCGTAGCCGCGCACTCTATCCGGCTGAGCTACAGGCGCACGAGCATTACGTATAGTAGCACAACACGCCTGAAAATGCAATAGGCTTTTGCGCGCATTCTGACAAATATCAATATATTGTGGTCCGCGTTGCCTTTCTATGGAATATGTAGCACAATATATGAAAAAAAACATACTATTTTAGACGAATATCGGATTGACCTGCCTTGGCAGCACCTATATAATATTAACAATCCTTGTAAAATAATGTCGAGTGGGGGCACGGACATGAAGCGTATGGACAAAGAAAACTATTACCTTGACATCGCGGAGACCGTCCTGGAGCGGTCGACCTGTATGCGCCGCAAATACGGCGCGATCGTTGTCAGAAACGACGAGATCCTATCGACGGGCTATAACGGCGCGCCTCGCGGCAGGAAAAACTGCATTGACCTGGAGTGCTGTATGCGGGAAAGCCTGAAGATACCCAGCGGAGAGCGGTATGAGCTGTGCCGGAGCGTCCACGCCGAAGCCAACGCCATCATATCCGCGTCGCGCCGGGACATGATCGGTGCGACGCTGTATCTTGTCGGCGTCGAATCGCAGTCCGGCGAATACATCGCCGGCACAACGCCGTGCACAATGTGCAGAAGGCTCATCATAAACGCCGGCATCGCTAAGGTCGTCTGCCGCCTCCGCAAGGACGCCTTTTCGGTCACAAACGTGCGCGATTGGGTATTTAACGACGATTCGCTGCCGGCGATTTTATAGCGCCCGGTTTTTTACCGTATTCTAAGGCGACCGCCCTTCTTTTTGCGCGTCGCTCCGCCGGCGTATACCGTGGATTCAGACGCCCTTGCCGGCCGAAAGGCCGGCTTGTCCGCCCGAGGGTCCGTTCCTCCGGCGGACTTTTTTATTCGCTTGCATGTTTGGTTCATTTAAGCTATTATTGTTGCATCAGCTGAAGGGGTGGAATTATGGGAACCAGAAAACGACGTTTCGGCGACCGGAGAGACGGCAGACTGCTCCGTTCGCTCGATCCGTTTTACAGATTCGTGCCGTTTATCATGAAATTTAAAAACGACGCCAACAATAGCTTTGCCGACAGTATTGAGATTACGGAGGTCGATCGGTTTCTGAAAAGAAAGCGGTCCGAAGGCTTTCCGGGCATGGGCATGCTCCATGTTTTTCTGGCCTCGTATGTGCGCGTCATCAGCCAGAAACCGGCGCTCAACCGTTTTGTCGCAGGGCAGCGGATCTATGCCAGAAACAATATCGAGGTCATTCTGATTGTCAAGAAGACGATGTCTATCGAAGCCGGCGAGACATCGATCAAGGTCATTTTCGACCCGCGGGATACGATCTCGGATATCTATCACAAGATAAACGCCGAGGTGGAGAAGATCAAAAACGGCCAGGACTCAGATACGGACGACGTGGCGAAGACACTGATGAAGATCCCGCGCGTTATCCTGAAATTTCTGATTTATGTTCTCAATATGCTCGAGTATTTTGGAAAGCTCCCGAAATCGCTCGTACAGGCCAGTCCCTTCCACGGCTCGCTGTTTGTCACCGATCTCGGGTCGATCGGCATACCGCCGGTCTATCACCATCTGTACAACTTCGGCACGATCCCTCTGTTTCTGGCTTTCGGGACGAAGCGCAGGGCGTTTGAGACCCAGTCGGATGGGACGGTCGCGGAGAAGAAGTTCGTGGACTATACGCTGGTTTTGGACGAGCGCATTTGCGACGGGTTCTATTTTGCGCAGGTGTTCAAATACTTAAAAAGCTTCATCCGGCATCCGCAGCAGCTGGACGTGCCGCCGGAAACGGTCGTGGAGGACGTGGACTAGACGGTCGCGCCCATACGCAGGCGCCTCCCGTCACAGGAGACGG
>JAAYBH010000517.1 GCA_012718935.1 Clostridiales bacterium | reverse complement strand
TAACCGCATTATCGCCGGCTCGTTATTTTCAAAACAATTTTGCAGGAAAGTCGCGAAATCATTCAATGAAACCGGTACTACGCTTAATGTAGCACGCTGATCATCCGCATAATACCACGTGCCTATACGAAAAGTTTCAGCAGTGTTTGTATCAATTTTTACCGCGACAAAGAGCCCGTACAAAGGTTTGCCGCTATAAATTTTGGCGCATTCGGCCACATGACGGCGGACCGGCTCCCCCTCGCAAGCCTCTTGACGCGAACTTTCCGTTAGCGTCACTTCTACAACCAGAACAAAATCCTTAAACTCAAATATCATATCGGGACCGTTGTCAGGAGCCGTGCTAACCGGTAAAAAATCCACATCCACAGGAAAACGCCGCGCCTGATGCGGAGGATTAACCAGACTGTTTATAGCCAGAAACGACCGCCATAAAACCCATTCCAAATAAGCGGCGCGCTCAGCCATAGGAATCTTTGCATTTTTTGTTTTGCCGGCCATTTCATGCATATATTGAATTATTTCGGGCCATTCATAACGTTGACGTGCCGCATAATCGTTTTCCCTCCTCTCAGTCAATAAAGCATCAGCACGATAACACGCGTGCCTTATATCTTCGACATCACTGTTTGGCGTAATGTGGATTCTCAAATCTATTCCATTCTCAGTTAATCTATGGGACAAGCCCACCCACTCTTGCCAAGACATCTGTTTGTCGTCAACAGGAAGCGATGCTCCGTTTGAAATCAAATCCAGATACTGGTCATCAGTCTCTGGCATTATAAAAGACTCGGCTAATAATTCAGCAAGGCACTCTCTATGTGGCACCAGAGCTATACCGTGCCCGTGAGCGCAAAAAAGTCCCGTAGCCTTCAAATATCGAATATTAGTGTCGGCATAGTCACCAGGTGTTTTTGCTGCATAGCCATATAATTTGGCAGATTCACTTATAAATTTATGGTCGTACTTATGCTTATTCTTCGATTTTACTCGGCAATTCCTGTGGGTGAGTATCTCTTTGCACACCTTATTTATACTTGCTTCAGAGTTTCTAAACTGAACAATTCCTGCCATCTCGCTAAATGTTATGAAACTGGAGCCCGTATTTTGTTTCAGCGCCAAAGCAAGAGAAATCACAAATCTAAACGGGCAAAATCTGTTGCCTTGAAAGTTAGGCTCAATAATTGACGGCACTAAGGTACAAGCAAGCGCACGCAGGAAACACTCCTGCCGTTCGGCTATGTCATCAGCGCCAGCCAATCTTAAGCCCGCCTTTGTCACAGAAAACGGTTTAGGGTATTCCTTCAGTGCCGCCATAACATCATGGATACGCAAGGGATTGCGAATAGTTGTGTTACCGAATAGCCAAGGCCGCTTTTTCATCTCATTCTCCAACAAACAGAAACTCTTCTACCGAATTGCGATTATCGTCAATCTTGTGATTCTGATTGCCGAACGAGTACTTGTAAGCGACAGGAAACACACGCACATGTTTCTTCCGCCGGCGTAAAAGTTCCAGCATCTCTTCTTTTGACGGCTTACTGTTTGAAGAATACGAAACAATTAGTTGGTGTTCCTGAAAACGCTCGAAAAGGCTGTCAAAAGCTAAAACCGTATCGCTCTTTGAAGAAAAGGGTGTTGGGTAAGATTTAAATTTTTTCGTCAATGTCTCGCGCTGAATAGTGACGCCTTCCCAATTCCTGGCCAACCCTTCCACAAAATGATATCTGCGCACATATTCGTTGTCAGAGAATGGAGAATAATATGGCGGGTCGATATAAACCAGGCTTGGTTTTTTAGCCTCACAAGAAAGCGCGTCTCCCATGCGCACGCGGTTTTTATGCCCGTTGTCGAATATGGCATTGTTAACCGCCCTGACAGCCATGCGAAAATGTTCGGCAAAGGGCAGGATCAAATCTTTACGTCCGTCGTTGTATCTGGCCCCCACATACGTAAAAATCCCGCGCGGACGTTTTTTTATGCAAGCCCGTATCAAAGACGCTAAAGCGATCGAGCGCTTGTTTTTGTCTCGCAGCTTTTGAATATTGGTTCGCAGCACATCGATAAGGTGATTGTCGTCATCCGAAAAATATATGCCGCCGAACGTGTCGGAAACAAAGGTGTTTTCCGGTTCACCGCACAACAAAGACTCAGTTTCAGCTTCAGAAAGCACGGTATTATTGTTTGCCACCATAGCCGAGGTGAAAACACATGACATGGCCATATAGTCGTTACTGAACACCTCCTTGCCACAAGACTTAAACAGATAACTTACGATGCCTGAACCTGAGAACAAATCTATGACTGAATCAAACCGCAAGCGGGATGCCACCGCCATGATTTCAGGCAACAATTTGGATTTCGACCCCATAAAACGCGTTGGCGGATATTTTTTCACTTGCTCAGGGACAGGCATAGCCAAGCGCAATCGGAATTTTTCATCAGGCGATATTGTAACAATTATATCTTCACCGGTGCGCGCGTTTCCGTTACATGAAACATTGCGCTTGGTCGGCACTAATTTCAATTCATATTCCGCATACTGTTCCCTGACCAAAGGATGGTTGGAATTTGTCAATACCACATGACAGCCTTTTTTGTCCAGCTCTCTGACTGAGTGCGCCAGTTCAATGTGATCTTTCTCGTAAAACTGTTCTTTAGTGTAGCGTTTGAAATCCGCGTTAGAAGAAATCGGCACATACGGTGGATCTAAAAAAACGAAGTCACCTTTTTTGGCGAATTTTTCTAGAACGTTTTTATAGTCACCGGTCACAAGCCGTGCGGAAGCCAATAATTCGGCCGCGCGCATAAGATTGTCGCGGTCAAAAAACTTTTGTCGCTTATAACAACCATACGGGACATTGAAACCTCCGTTACGATTAACACGGTATAGCCCGTTATAACAAGTGCGGTTCAAAAAAAGTGTTCTGGCTGCCGCTTCTGCCGGCGATAACTCTAGCCAGTTGAGCGACCGGGCTCTGTAGAAACACTCTTGCGTATTTTCAAACTGCTTTAATTTGTTGATTACCGCGTCAGGATTTAAAGCGATTTGCTTATAAAAATTCATTAACTCCGGATTCGAATCGGAAATTATTGCTTTTGACGGCTGTAAAGCAAAAAATAGGGCGCCCCCCCAAAAAAAAGGTTCAATGTACGTCCCGAAGCTTTGCGGAACCCTCTTGAACAATTCCCGCAAAAGTTGCGTTTTCCCTCCGGCCCATTTTAAGGGTGGCTTTATGATTGTCTTTTCACGCATATCATATTTGTCAAGGCCGTAAACATATTAGCACATCTTCACCCAAATGTCGTACGGACACGAATTTCCCTTTTTTCATCCTCGACAGCAAACTACCTCTGCCGGCCACGCCGCTGACCGCCAGCGCGTCGCCCAGCAGCGCCGGCGCGTAAAACAGCGCGAACTCGTCCACAAGCCCGGCGTCGTTGAGCCCGCCCGTCAAGGTGCCGCCGCCTTCGCACAGCACGTGGAGATACCCCTCCTTGCCCAGCTTTCTCAAGAGTTTTCTGAGCGGAACGCGCCCTCCGCCGTCCGCAACGAAAGTCCAGACGCGCGCGCCGCGCCGCGCCCAAGCCTTGCCCTTGCGCGCCGCTCCGCGCGGTGTTGTCGCCACGATGGTACGCTCCGTCGCGCCGTCAGTGTAAACCCGCGCGCCTTCCGGTGTGCACCCGGTAGAGTCCACGACCACGCGCATCAGGTCGCCGCTGTCCGGCAGACGGCAAAGCAGCGAAGGGTCGTCGGCGCAGACCGTGCCTGCCCCCACCATCACCGCGTCGGCGCGCTTGCGCATCCGCTGCACCTCTGCCCGCGCCGGCGCGCCAGTGATCCACTTGGAGTGACGCTTCCGGTCGGCGATGCGCCCGTCCAGGGTCATCGCCAGCTTGACGCTCAGAAACGGCAGACCGGTTGTGATATGCTTCGTGAACGGCAAGATCAGCTCGCG
>JAAYBH010000516.1 GCA_012718935.1 Clostridiales bacterium | reverse complement strand
GCCTTGATCCCGACATCCCGCTGGTTGACGCAGCTATGGAGGCGTGCGAAGCCCTCGGTTCCAATCCGGAATTTCAAGGTGTCGATATTGAGGCAGCCGCATACCGCCTGATGCAGAAAGTCATCAACGATCCCGAATACGAGAGCATTCAGGCGACATTCAACAATCCGGAGTGGCAGAGACTCAACCTCTGGCCGGATTCAGTGACCAGTGTGTGCGGTCAACTTGAGTTGGCCGACAAATATCTTTATGGCCAGAGAAGCTTCAAAATCCCTTCTCATGTGATCGACATCCTCGTGCTAGACCGCTGGCCCCACGGTGCCGAAACGCTGGGCGTGGCGAAAAACCTGTATACGTCTGCTCCCTTTATCCATATCAACGCCAGGAAAACATCAGACACACAGGCGCTTCTGATCACAATTACCCATGAGCTTTTCCATGTCACGCAAAACGGATACGCCTATTTTGACAGCAACGACTACACGCCGTTTTGGGAAGCGACGGCGGTATTGCTGGAAAAAGAAGCGTTTGATTATTATGCCGACAATACGCTGATCGACCGCGGGCGTACAGATATTCAGACCATGAGGATTTACTGGGAGCACTACAACAAGCCACTGATGATGCCCTCACATTGGCAAAATGACGCGGAAACCAAGCAGGTCATGCAGGATCAAGGCTATACGGCGTCGCACTGGATTGAATTTCTGCAGAAACGGTACGGACTTGGCAAGGAATTTCTGCCCGAGCTGATGCTGCGGTTTGAATCAGCGGTAGGCAATTCCGATACGGTCGTTCATACAGTGCTTCAAAACCAAACGTCATCCGACAGCGATGTTTACTGCGCCGACTTCAGGCTGTTCTGCATCCAAAACTATGGCAACTTCAACTCGCGCAGCCAGTTTATACTCCCCAAGACTGTTGCTGAAACGCTGAGTGCGGAAAAACCACACGCAGAGGTAGAAATGCAGATACAAGCTTTCTCGGTTCATATTCGGGACTTTAATATTGACAATAACAACGATAAAGGGGATATTCAGAAATATAGAGTTCTGGTAAAGGGCTACGCGCATCCCTTTGTCTCGCCAATCATCCGTTTTTATCAGAACGATAAGTATCAGACTAGTATTATTGACAGTGATATGACGATGTTGCCGGAGAGCACTGAGAAGCTTCTGACAATTCATGAGATAGAGGATTACTTTTTCCCTCCGACAATGAATCAAACCGGTGCCTCGGGTTACAAATACGAGCTTTTCCTGCTCCTGCCCCCGGCGGCGCCCATAGTCGAGATTGACGAGGAAGAGGGCATCCTGCGTGTGACACCGCAGGGGTTCAGCCTGAGTGACGATATTGGAGCCGGTTATGATGTTGTCGTCATCACACCGGAAGGAGATAAGTTCTTCTTCCCACAAGGTTCTTATGAGGACGAAGCTGAAATTCCCTTGGAGGAGCTTGAATCAGAAAAAAAAGACACCGATGAGGAAGACCCGAAATACACGGTGTATCTTGTTGAAAAAGTGGAGTTCCCCGACGGCAGCCTTCAGTACGGGCCCGACGGGGAAGAAGCTGAGCTGGACGACGAGCTGCGTTTTGAAGACATTCTCGGCACCTGGGATATGACTCAAACCGTTTCCGGCTTTGACACCGGCTATCTGGATGATGTCGTCGGACAGATGGAAGGTATCCCGGGGATGGAGGATTATTTGGACCAGTACAACGAGATAATGGGCAGCGTGGACGGGACATATTCCGGAACCATGGTGATTGAAGCTTATCAGACGGGAGGAGAGATTGCCGGGGTTACCTTCATTCCCTCCGGCGCCGATTACGGAACCACATATTACCGTGGGACATGGGACAAGGGTACGCTTCATCTGGAGCCCGTCGGAGAGATACTGGGTGACAAATGGGATTTGACCTTTAAAAAGAGCAGCGGTGAAATCACCTGTGAAGGTACCAGCGATTATGACAGCAACATGGCCTCATACAGCTATACATTGTCAGCAGTCAAACAAAACGGTTAACGGAGGATGATTATGAGTAGTAAATTTTGCATGCATTGTGGGACGCCGCTAGAGGAGGACGCGCTTTTCTGTGTTGGCTGCGGGCAAAAAACAGCCTCGGCGACAGGGTCTGCACAAACCGGCGAATCGGAGCAGGCGCAGAACGCGCCCCCACAGCATATACCGTATGAGGCACCGGCGTACACAGCCGCGGTGCCCGGGCCAACCACGCCCGCGCCACAGCAAACGGCCGCTTATTATCAGCAGCCGCCAATGGCTGAGCCGCAGCAAACGAACGTTTACTACCAGCAGCCGCAACAGCCGCCTGCTGGTCAAGGGTACCCGCCGCAGCCGCCTGCCGGAGGATACGCTTACACGCCGTATCCCGGCGCTGCAAATGCCGGGAACACCCGGCAGAAAACCGGAAACCGGGGACTGCTGATTGGAGGGATTATCGGCCTTGTTGTACTGGCGATTGCAATCGTCGTCGTCGTTCTTGTTTTTGCCAAACCGCCGGCAGCAAAGCCGGGAAGCAGCACTGCCGGGCCAACCGTTTCGTCCGGTGGAGATGTCATACAGGGAAACAACGAAAAACCGCCGGTGGCAGACAATATAGTAAAAGACGCTCTATTGGCTGATATTGCCGGAATTTGGGAAGGCGAAATTGAGTTTACACGCATAGAGGGCTTTGAAAAACTTCCCG
>JAAYBH010000515.1 GCA_012718935.1 Clostridiales bacterium | reverse complement strand
GCGTCCTCGGCTGAAAACTCTACAGCAGGGCACTTTTTCGCAGCGTACGCCACCATGGCCGCCGTCTTTTCCAAAACCTGATCCGGTGTCATCTTCAGCTTGTAGTGCATGTGGACGGGCGACGTTGAAATAAACGTGTGGATGAGCGGGGAAGCCGCATGCCTGACAGCGTTGTATGCCGCGTCGATATCCGCCTCATTCGTTCTTGCCAGCGACGCGATGGTGCAGTCCTTGATTTCTTTGGCGATCCTGCTGACAGATTCAAAATCGCCGGGGGAGGAAATCGCAAAACCGGCCTCGATCACATCAATCTTCAGCCTTTCAAGATAGCGCGCTACCTCCAGTTTTTCACCCATATCCATGCTGCACCCGGGAGACTGCTCTCCATCCCGCAGCGTCGTATCAAAAAATCGAATCATTCGTTCCATTTTATTAGCATCCTCCTTTCTGAAAATTTGAATAATTTTATAAGCCTTCCCCTGGGGGAAGGTGTCACGGCGGAACGCCGTGACGGATGAGGGAACATGTGCCGCGTAACTGGTCACTTCGTAGGGGACGCCGCCCTCGGCGTCCCGCTCTTGTGCCGCGTAATGCCGGGTAGGCCGGCAAGAGCAGAGCTCTTGCCCTACGAAAAATCATCGGGAACTACTGTAGAAAGAGGTCAGGAATATAAACTGAGAGGCGGGGAGCCTTCATTACTTACGTTACTTCACAACAGCGCCCGTTTCGGCAGACGACACATAGCGCATGTACCGCCCGATATATCCGCCGAGGTCCTTTTTCGGCTGGAGCGCCATCGAACCCTTACGGCTTTTGAGCTCTTCGTCCGATATCATCAGGTCGAGCCTGTATTCGGGGATGTTGATAGAAATCATATCGCCCTCTTTCACGTAGGCGATATTGCCGCCGGAGGCCGCCTCGGGGGAGATATGGCCGATGGCCGCGCCGCGGGTCGCGCCGGAGAACCGGCCGTCAGTCACGAGCGCCACCGACTTGTCGAGCCCCATACCGGCAATCGCCGAGGTGGGCATCAGCATTTCCCGCATGCCGGGTCCGCCGGCCGGGCCCTCATACCGGATGACGACCACGTCGCCGGCCTTGATCTTTCCGCCGTATATGGCCTCCTGGGCCTCGTCCTCGGAGTCGAACACCCGCGCCGGGCCCTTATGCACCAGCATATCCTCACTGACCGCGCTCCGTTTGACAACGGCGCCGTTGGGGGCCAGGGACCCGAAGAGGACGGCGATGCCACCCGTGGCGGAGTAGGGGTTGTCGATATCGCGGATGACGGTGTTGTCCACTACCCTGACGCCTTTGAGATTCTCGGCCATCGTCCTGCCTGTCGCGGTGATAACGGACGTATCGAGAAAACCTTTTTTATTCAGCTCGCTCATGACCGCAGGGACGCCGCCTGCGGCGTTCAAATCCTGAAGGTGATGACGACCGGCCGGGGCGAGCTTGCAGAGATTCGGCGTTTTTTGGCTGATCTCGTTGATCCTTTTAAGGTTGAATTCAACGCCCGCCTCGTGGGCGATTGCCGCCAGATGCAGCACCGAGTTCGTGGAGCAGCCCAGCGCCATATCCACCGCCAGTGCGTTGTTAAACGCCTTTGCGTTTAAGATATCAAGCGCCCGGATATTTTTTTCAAAGAGCTCCATGATTTTTTCGCCGGCCGATTTCGCTAACCGGAGTCTGTGGGAATAGACGGCGGGAATCGTGCCGTTGCCCGGCAGCGCCATACCGATCGCCTCGCAAAGGCAGTTCATGGAGTTGGCGGTAAACATGCCGGAGCAGGAGCCGCAGCCCGGACAGGCGTTGTCCTCGTAATAAAGGAGCAGCTGATCGTCACATTTGCCGACGTTGTAGCTGCCGACCGCTTCAAACACGCTGTTGAGGTCCATGCAGCTGCCGTTTGCGTCCGGTATGGACAGCATCGGCCCGCCGGAGACGAAGATCGACGGCAGGTTCAGCCGCGCGGCCGCCATCAGCATTCCGGGCACAATCTTGTCGCAGTTGGGGATAAAGACAAGGGCGTCAAAGCAGTGGGCGCGCACCATGCACTCAACCGTATCGGCGATGAGCTCCCGGGAGGCCAGCGAATACTTCATACCCTCGTGGCCCATGGCAATGCCGTCACAGACGCCGATGGTGTTGAACTCCAGCGGTGTCCCGCCGGCTAAAAGCACGCCGTCCTTGACAGCCCGTGCGATCGTCTGCAGATGGATATGCCCCGGGACGATTTCGTTAAACGAATTGACAATGCCGATGACCGGTTTTCTGATCTGCCCGTCCGTCAGCCCCGTCGCCTTCAGGAGCGACCGGTGTGGCGCCCGTCCCAAGCCCTCTTTGATATTGTCACTGTTCATATATTCAAATCCTTTCGGTGAATCTTGCATTAACCAAGCCTTCCCCCAGGGGGAAGCCTTTTTACCGTTGAATAAGAGACCGCTGTATTCAACCCATAGAAGTAATTTGAATGAAATTCAAATTACTTCGTGTCTTCTTTTTGCCAGCTCATCATCTTTCTGAGCTCTGCGCCGGTCTTCTCCACGAGGAGGTTCTGCTCCTGGCGGCGGCGGGCGTTGAAGAAGGGGCGGTTG
>JAAYBH010000514.1 GCA_012718935.1 Clostridiales bacterium | reverse complement strand
CCTCCATCACCCCCGATCCGAATGACGGTTATTATTATCTCAAATATGTGTTTTCCATCGGGAATATCACCGACCCGACGCCCATATCGACGACATATGACTGCCGGCTTTACATTGACCTCAATGCCGACGGCAGGTATTCTCCGAATGAGAAGCTGGATGATATCAGCGTCCATCGTGTTTCCGACGGGGCCCTTGTGCTGCCGGAGGTGCATCCGGCAACGGAAAAGGAGTACTACTTGCTCTCGGCCGATACGGAGTATCAGGTCACGCGGCAGATGCCGCAGAATTATGTGGGCATTATTCCCTGGAAACTGGAGGTCATCAAAAACGGCGCCGGCCAGATACACGCGTCAGAACAAGGCTTCACGCGCATCGCGGCAGGCGTCAACAAGCAGGTGGTGAAGGTCCTCCAGATTATGCAGCAGGGGACCAGGGACACCGATCTCAACCTGAGCAAGCAGCTCTCCTCAAACCCGAAGGGGATTTACGGCCAGCTCATCTCGAATCTGGCGGACTTTAACGTGACCATCGACGTGATTGAGAACAACGGGGCGGACAGCCTTGAGTCAAAGGGGTCGGTGGAAGCGGTTTTCAGCTTCCTGAAGACGTACGATATGCTGATCATCGGCTTTAACGACTGTTATGACGGCATCGGCCAGTACAGCGCGCCTGCAATCGTCAAATATATCAATCTGGGCAAGAGCGTACTGTTTACACACGATACGACGTCCTTGAGCCAGGTCCCCTCACCGTCCTATCCGATGGCCGTCAATAGCTCCTATCCATACAAAAAAGCGCTGAATAACACAGATGTCGTCTGGAACTCCGTCACGAAGGAGTACTGGAGCGTCGACAAAACTGTGAGAAAACCCGGCGATTACAACAGCAGCGTGTCCCTCCCCGGCGGTTATACGCTTGTCGGAACGTATAACGGCAGCACATATTCGATCGGCGGCGTCACCTGGTATCCCGGGACGGCCCTGCCTTTCCCGCAGAAGGAATTATACAGATATACCGTCGGCTCGAATAAGATTCCGAGCGCCATTATGGACTGGGGCTACTACTTCAACACCGTCATCAGGGATGCCGTGGGCCTCGACCGGTACGGCGTCACAAGCGCGATGGACATCGGCGGCGGACAGGAGCTCGGGGATATCGTCAATGTCAGCGCCCCGCTGTCAGACGGCAGCATCACCGCAATCCTGAACTATAACAGAAGCGTCGCCTATGCCCCAAACAGCGGGCGGGGGTTGACCGTCAACGAATACCAGGGATACACCAACTACGCGCTCATCCGGTTTGCCCAAGGCTCGATGCTGAAAAATACGAACAATACGTATTCAAACAGAGAGACAACGAACGTCTCCCAGGTCAACAAGGGGCAGATCACAACATATCCGTATAACGTCAATACGGCGAGCTTTGGCGGCAGTACCGGCAGCGGCGGCAGCTATATGCAGATCGGCAAAACCCACGAGCAGTATTTTCAGATCAACATGAACACGGACGACATCGTCGTATGGTACTGCATGTCAAACGGCGGAACGGACGGTAACTCCTATTATGACGATGTGCCCAATGATTGCGTCAATGCTTACTATATCTACAATAAAGGCAACGTCACCTATTCCGGCGTCGGCCACTCATCGGACGCCGGGCTGTATGGGCCGGGCGCGACCCAGGAGTACGTCAACGAGGCCAAGCTTTTCGTCAACACGATGATCGCAGCCTATCAGTCGGCCATCCAGACGCCGGGCGTCGCCATCAAGAAGGACGCCCGTGGGACGAGCGACGCCAGTGACAAATATGTGCTGGCCGACGAGACCTCCGTCCTGTCCAGCGCGCTCGCACCGACGGACGAAAGCCGCGCCGTCTACTTCAGAATCTCCGACCCGAATGTGGGCGTCGAAAAAACAATCACCATCCAGTATTACATATCGGATAATACTGCCGGCGCCGTTGATCCGACGGTTGACGCGCACAGGAAGGTCAGCCCGCTCGATTCGCTGACGACCTACTACGCCAACGGTACAGAAGCGGGGGCCATCAAGGGCGGGCACGTCTACAAGCTCTATCTGGCGGATAAGGTCGGTTCCGTTGAGGTGCTCGACCAGCTGAAGAGCAGCGACATTTACTCGATCAGGCTCTACGTCAAGGTGACGACAATGATCGGTTCCACTCAGCTTGCGCCGGCAGTCGATTCCATAGAAATAAAAAAGCAGCAGCTGTTTGAACTCACATGACAGCTCCGCCCGGGAGGAAAAGAATTGCAGATCAGCCGTTTGTTCGAAATCGTCTATATCATGCTGGAAAAAGAAAAGGTCACCGCGCGGGAGCTGGCGGAACGTTTCGAGGTAACGTCGCGCACGATCTACCGTGACGTGGAGAACCTCTCCGCCGCGGGGATTCCCGTCTATATGACGAAGGGCCGAAACGGGGGCCTCAGCCTGCTGCCGGAGTTTGTACTGGATAAAACCGTGCTGACGCAGCGGGAAAGGGATGAGATTCTGTCGGCGCTGGCCGGGCTTTCGGCCACAGGCCGTGATGAAGCCGATGGAGCGCTTTCAAAGCTGGCCTCACTGTTCGGGGATT
>JAAYBH010000513.1 GCA_012718935.1 Clostridiales bacterium | reverse complement strand
TCGGATATCAAATTCGGACCATATATCAACGGTAAACAGGTTTATCTGGCAGCGTTTATCGACGACTGCACCCGGTATGTGCTGCACGCCGAATTCTATCCAGTACTCGACCAGAGCATCGTTGAGGACGCCTTCCGTCAATCATTACAGAAATATGGAGCGCCCAAGGCTGTGTACTTTGATAACGGCAAGCAATACCGGACGAAGGTAATGGCACGAGCCTGTGCCAAGCTGAATATCCGATTGCTCTACACTCGCCCTTATGCCGCCGAGTCGAAAGGCAAGATAGAACGGTTCAACAGGACAATCGATAACTTTTTGGTAGAGGTACAGGTCGACAAGCCGAAGGATTTAGAGTCGCTTAACAGACGCTTCTGGGCTTGGCTGGACGAGTGCTATCAGCACCGGTCTCACAGTTCTCTCGAAAACAACACAACGCCGTACGCCGCGTTCAATTCTGATAAAGAATTGATACGGTTTTTGGATGTGGAGCAAATTGCCGACGCTTTTCTTCGTGTAGAGCAGCGGAAGGTGGACAAATCGGGCTGCATCAGCTTCGACGGCAGAAAGTACGAACTGGAGCATGGTTTAACGCTGATTGGCCGTCAGGTCGATGTCGTCTATGATGCGTCCGATACAGATACTCTGTGGATAGAATATGAGGGTTTCCCGCGTTTTAAGGCAAAGCCGCTTGTGATTGGGGCGCGAGCAGGAAAACGGCCTGAGCTGCCGCCGGGCTTGATTCTGGAAACGCCACTTCAGTCGAGATTCTTGAGCGCAGCAGAAAAAGAACACGAAATACGGACGCGCAATCGCCTTACCGCCATTTC
Source organism: Clostridiales bacterium (assembly GCA_012718935.1). GTDB lineage: Bacteria > Bacillota > Clostridia > Oscillospirales > Oscillospiraceae > Sporobacter. The sequence goes on along the minus strand of JAAYBH010000513.1, from coordinate 1,246 downwards.
GTTTCGCGGCATAAGCGGTGGCAACGATGTTTGAAGCTTTCTATGAATGTGTGAGGACACCTTTTTCCCGGGAGATGCCAACCGCTGAACTCTACCCGTCGGGTATCCAGGAGGAAACGCTCGGCCGTTTGAGATATACGGCTGAGCATCAACTGTTTGCCGTTTTATCCGGCGACTGTGGTACAGGAAAAACGACGATGCTCCGTAAGTTCAAAGACTCTCTGGATGAAAACAGATTCATCTTTCTTTACATGACCGACTCTAAGCTCACGCCGAGGCACTTCTACAACGGGCTGCTAGCCCAACTCGGTCAAGAAGGCGCTTTTTACCGGGGCGACGCCAGACGTAAGCTGCATCAGGAAATCGAACTGATACGAGGCCTCCGAAAGCTTTTGATCGTTGTTGTCGTAGACGAGGCGCATCTGTTGGATAAAGAAATGCTGGAGGAACTGCGCTTCCTGCTCAACTTCAAAATGGATGCCATCAGTCCATTGGCTTTAATCCTGGCTGGACAGAGCGAATTGTGGAGCCGTCTGGAGATGAGATCATTTACCGCTATCCGGCAGCGTATAGATATCCGATGCAGGCTCTCCACTCTTGACAGGGCTGAAACCGGCGGATTTATCACACGTCAGATGCAATACGCCGGTATACAGAAGGACATATTCACTGACGCTGCGATCAATGAGATTTTTACCTTTTCTGCCGGTGCTCCCAGGCTTATCAACAAGCTCTGTACGAATTGCTTGATTTACGGAGCCACTATGAAGCATCGCCTAATTGATGACCATATGGTTCGGCTTGTTATCGAGGGCGAGATGAGCTGACTCACACGTCCGGGTATGGGGCGGTTTAACCTCCCCCGTATCCGGTCAAAGCAAACCGTCTTGCGGACACGGTTTTCGGTTGTTATGCGGCACATTTTGATGTCAACTTACGGTCAAAGCTAGCCGGCTGTAACAGTCCAGGTTTCAGACCACTGGTTTTACTCATATCATCCCTCCTTTCGAATAATCTCTTCTTGTAGTTTTTGAAGTCGAACTTCTCTTACACCTTTAGTGAGCTCACATTCCCAAAGAACAATCACTTTCCAGCCTTGCTCGTGGAGTAATTTGTGATTCCTTTTATCATGTGATACATTGCCGGTTATCTTTTTCACCCAATATTCAGCGTTGCTTTGCGGCCATTGAAATCGCCGACAGTCATGCTTATGCCAAAAACACCCGTTGACAAAGATAACAGTCCT
>JAAYBH010000512.1 GCA_012718935.1 Clostridiales bacterium | reverse complement strand
CGCTGGAATTTGATGACGCATTTTGGGATATAGACTCGCCGGGGCTATGTGAATTTCTAAAAAAATATGCCGCTGCATCCGGGGAGAATATTAGTTTTGACATCCAAGACGATTTCCCCCAAGCCGTCATCGATTATGCAACAGACTATACGGAAACACAGCTTTTATATTACACGGACGAAGTGGGTTATGAGATAACGGAGGCTAAAATCGTCGGCCTTACGCAGATCAGCAATGGAACAGCAGGGCTGGACAGCGGAATCAACATGTACCGTCTGGAATACCGCTTTCTGGCGGCTGACCCCGGTGAGGTAATGCTTGTGTGCGGTATGCAAATGGAGGACGGATATATTACCGAATGGGGCAGTACAGGCCAGCCCCATCTGCTGCTGCATTGGGAGAACAGCGGCGACGAGACTGTCTGGGAGCGTGTCTGTGTGACAACTACGCTCACCATGCAAGAGGAATACAGCACGCCGGAAATGCTGGAGCAGTATGGGGATATGTACACTGCCGCCACAATGGAGCTGTATGGAAAATACGAAAGCGGTGGAACACTCTCTCCCCCAGCTGCCACTGACAGCCTGTTTGCATCCGGCGACATCGAGCTTACCCTGAATCTTACCAATGACGGAGCATACAACACCTATCTCGCCAACGAGTGGTACTCTGGTCGATTTAAGGTGCTGCTGGGCGGCTACGAATGGACAGAGCTTGAAATGCCCTCCACGGAACCGAGCGACTTCTGGCTTGCCGCAGTCTCCGCAGACGGATCAAAAAGCATGACTTTCTGGGCGAACAGCGGTGCGGGAATGGTGCAATACAGCGATGGGAATATCACGACTTTCTGGAACGCGTTGCCAGCGAATGACTATACTGAATCCATTGCCGAGGATATCAGAGCTGAGTACGACAATCTGGATGTCGATTATTCACGGATATCCTTCTACCTTGACGGTAGCGCGGAGGATGCCGCCGACACTTTCGTCCATAGCGCCTACGGCTCGCATATGATGTCTCTTGCGCCGGGTAATATGTACGGTATGAGCGATTACGATGTCGTCCAGTGGGAAGTGCGCGAGGTAAGCGCGGACGGCGATGCCGTGGTGGGGTCGTTTCAGTGCGCCTTTACCCCGTGGGATTTCAATTCTTCCGGCATATGGGCTGGCAATACTGCTGAGGGAACGGGCGAGTACAAGGGAAAGCTCACCTTCTACCGCGAATTTGTTTTACAGCGGCAAGAGGACGGTTACTGGCACTGCATCGGGCTTGGAACCGGAGGATATACTCTGCCGGAATGAGAGTCAACATTGAATAAAACGTTTTGCTATAAGAAAAAGGCCGGTCATCCACGCCTAATGAGGGTGGATGACCGGCCTTTTTGCATCTGTATCGGCATAATAAAGATCGGTGCAGCAGTAGAAAACAAAACCTGTGGTCCTAATTTTCCAGCTCCATAAGCTTCTCGTATGCCCATTCCGGCGAGACGCCCTTGGAGCTTATCTCGACCAGCATCTTGTTATCGCTATAATGGACGCCAAAGCGCAATCTTACCCCCTCGTCACCCGGCTCGTCGCTGTAATCGGTGCGCATATCCACAACCTCCTGCGTCAGCTCGTAGCTGAGAAACACCGGGTCAGTTACCATCTCACGCCTGTAATCCGGCACGGATTCTGCGCGGGGAACAGGATACAGCGACAGGTCATAGTTTTCGGTGTTGGCAGCCGGAGTTTGACGCTCGGCGTCCGCCTCCGTCATATCGGAGACCGTCCAGCGCAGCTCGGAATAGCCCATTGTCCATGTAATAGATACTGCGCCGTCCGACAGATAGGCCGACTCAAAGACGAATCCGTCGGGCGCGGATTCGGGCAGATATGCGCCGATTGCCGCGTATGCCTCTGCCTCGGTCAATTCCGTTGGCGCTAAGCCTGTACCCTCACTTTCTCCAGCGGCTTGGGCATTGATTATCTTTCCAACGGCCGTGTATTCCACCGCGCTGCCGTCGCCGTTGTGGGGGAAGTAGAAGCTATAACCATAATCCGGGCTTGCGGAGAAGCTCTCCAACTCATCCACGGAAAGCAGGGCGTAGAGGAAAGTATAGGGCACCTTTTCACCCTGCCCCTGATAAGTCCACGCCTCATACCAGCCGATCTCATAGCCAAGGGAAGCGAGGCGCTCTGCCTCCACGCGCATTTCCTCGCTGTCATCGTCCAGTATTTCCTCAGAGATGTCGTTGATGTTGACCGCCAAAAAGAGCAAAGCGCTCGAGCCGCGCCATTCTTCGATGGCCTTGCGCACTTCTACGAAAAAGAGCGTTGTTCCCGGCTCCGGTATGACGTAGCTGCCGGCGCTTCCCTCGTAGCTGCTGCCGTTGATAATGGGCACTGCGACATCTGGTCTCGGCGCTTCCGTCTGATCCTGCGAATAGGGCGGCGCAGGCTGCTCTAACGGCAGCACGCCCGGTATCGTTAGCACGCCGACAACAACAAGGCATAAGCACGCCGCCAGCGCACCCCATTTAAGCCACAATGGTCTATGTGTTTTATTCTGCCGGCAGCGTTCGACGAGTTCTTCGTCAGCGCCGCCGATTGCTTCAAACAGATCCTTGGATTTCATATAACATATCCCTCCTTCTGCAAAAAGTCCTTGAGCTTTTTGCGTGTACGCGACAGGATCAGCAAGACGTTGCTCTCCTTTATGTCGTACCTCTCAGCGATAACGCTGGTGGACTCCACAAAGAAATAGCGGTTCATAAAGATATCGCAGTCCCGCTGTGGAAGCGTATTCAGGAAACGGTTGACGTCTCTTTCCAACTCCGCGCGAGAGAACTCCGCCTCGGTATCGGAGGATGAGGCAAGGCACTCGCCGAGCTCATCCATTGCGATCTGAGCGCGCCCGCCGCCACGCTTTTCTGTCGACCGTGCATTGAATCGATTGATCGCCAGATTTCTTGTAATCTTCGCAAAGAACGCGGCAAGCCTGTTCGGACGCTGCGGGGGCATTGCGTTCCATG
>JAAYBH010000511.1 GCA_012718935.1 Clostridiales bacterium | reverse complement strand
CAGCGCGGCGTCAGCTCGAAGGTGCCGCCCAGCGGCACATGCCGCGCAGCGGCATAGGCCGCAAAGGTCGAGTTCGTCAGCTGCCACTCCTCGGCCATTTGATTGACGGTAAAGGTGGTTGTCATTCCTCAAGCGCCCCGATTTCGCGCGCCTCGGCGAGAAACGCGTCCAGATCCGCCCGGGCGGTCGTCTCGTCCACCTCATATTCGTCCAGTATTGCCGACAGCAGGTCGTCATATGTAATGTCCGACATCAGCTTCTGCCAGATAAAGCTGCCGGTTTCGTTGGGCATCAGCATGCCCTTAAATGTGATCACGCGTTCACCCACGGGGATGATGACAGACGAACCCGCAATTTCCCTGAGGACAAAGCCGTTCTTGATTTTCATAGCATTTCCACCTTATATTTGGTTTTATGTCAATAATAACATCCATGATGCGAAAGTCAAGACACTCTAGAAACAAAGAAGACCAGGCGGGTCTTCTCAAGTCATTATTCCCGAGCGTCACATGACAAATTTGTAACCGAAACCCCAGACCGTGACAATATAGGAGTCATAGGGCTTGATGTTCTCCCGGAGCATTTTGATGTGCGTATCGACCGTCCTGTCCGAGCCGGTAAACTCATAGCCCCACACCTCGTTCAGAAGGCTCTCGCGGGAATAAGCCTTGTTCGGATTCTGGGACAGGAAATACAGAAGCTCGTATTCCTTCGGCGTCAGCTTGACAACCGTATCGTCCACACAGACGGCCCGCGATATTGTGTCGATGAGAAGTCCGCTGAAGCTTATTTTTGACGGCGCGGCGGACTTGATGCCCTGCGCCCGGTAGAGGTGTACCCGGATGCGCGCCAGGAGCTCCGACGGGGAAAAAGGCTTGCACACATAATCATCGGCGCCCAGCTCAAAGGCGAGCAGCTTGTCGCGTTCAGCGGTATTGGCGCTGACAATGATGATCGGCACCTCGGAGACCTTGCGGATCTGCCGGCACACATTCCACCCGTCCAGCATCGGGAGCTCCGTATCCATGAGGATCAGATGGTAGTCATGGCGGCGGAACAGCTTGATGGCCATAATACCGTCGATGGCCGAGTCATAAAAATAACAGGCGTTATCCGCCAGCTTCTTGAGCTGGCTTCTGACCGAATCGTCTTTATCTGCGATAAGCAGGCGGATATCGCTCATAAAGGCACCTCCTGGACCCTGTTACATACCCCCATGCCAATATAATATAATGAGATGATATGGAATTCAATACCAATCCATTTAAAATAAGCAACAAAAAATGGCTATGCAAGCTATGCATAGCCATTTTCTGGAGCAGCTACCTGTCTCTTTTCAGGTAGTCTGCGATGACATTTTTCAGGATATCGACGGTCTCGGTCGTATCGGCGAGCTCACCCTTGAGCCGGGTGTTTTCGGCTTCAAGCGACAGTACGCGGACGGACTGGAATCCGTCGGCCGCATTTTTGCGTTCCTCAGGCTGGGCGGCTGGCTGACGGCTGCTCTTGGGGGTTGCGGCAGCCGGCTTGCTTTCCGGCTGCTCCCGGACGATGCTGAAACGCTGGTCGGTCAGCTCGTTATGAAGGCCCCGTCTG
>JAAYBH010000070.1 GCA_012718935.1 Clostridiales bacterium | reverse complement strand
GGCGCTCCGGTCAATATTGGCGATCACGATTCTTCTGCTGGCGACAGAACTGTTCAGCGTGTTCCTCATCACAAAGATAGTGGGACAAGCTCAGTTCGACAGCATGATGAATGACAATCTGGGTAAGGCGCTTATCGCGCTTCCCTCATCTGTTATATTTGCAGCGATCGTTTTGGCTGCGTATTTTGTACTGAGAAAAATAAAGGTAAAGAAGAGTGTGAAAAATGGAGAAGGCTGCGCATAAGCTCTCGGAGAGAATAGCCTTCCATCTGCAGTATCATGAAGAAAAAAGGTCCGTTGTTGAATATGGTTTGCTGGCAATATTCAATATCATTATCATCGGTGTAACTATTTCATGTATCGGAAGCATATTCAGCATCTTCTATGAATGCGCCGTTATATTTATCGGCGTCGGCATACTTAAGAAATCCACCGGCGGCGCCCATGCCGAAACGCTGACGGGCTGCGTTATCGTGAGTGTTTTATCCATTACTCTGTTTGCGGCGGTATCAAGATACGCGCTTGGCTTCCCGATGAGCATCTTTTTAAATATCGGCATGACTTTGGCTGTTTTGCTTGCAGGCGTCATCGTTTTTTACAGATCGGTACCTGTGGACTCGCCGAACAAACCGATCAGAAAGCCTGAGAAGATCAGGCGGCTGAGGCGCCAGAGCTTCGTATTGCTGGGCCTATTTTCGGCCTTTTCCGTCCTCGCGGCAGTTTTGGCGCCGGTTTATGAAAGATTTTACAGCATTGCTTTCTGTATTCGTTTTATTTTATTGTGGCAAACCTTTATGTTAACCACGTATGGCAACCGCTTTATTCGTTTTTTAACGAAAAAATACGATGATAAGGAGGTTATGTAATGAAAAAGGCTATTTATGCGATTATCTCTGTCATTGCGGTATTCTTTGCCACCCTGGTCGCATCATCTGCGTGCTTATTCTACGTTTACCAACCAAAAGAACCGGATTCACTGAGAGACAAATAAAAAGGTAAATTCCCGCTCGAATCAATCGCCCCGGCATGAAGGAGTTGCTTCAGGCCGGGTAATTTTTCCTATTAAGATATATCGAAATGTCACGATAAAACAAGTAGAAGCCGTTGTGACAACAGGGAGAAGGAGGTGCCGCATGGACGGAATTCCATCGGGTTTGACATCAATTGTTCCCATATTGCCTGACCAAAGCATGATCGTCGACAGGAGCGGCGCCAACGGGCCTCCCGTGGAAATTATGCCGTTGCCGGCAGACAGCTTCATGTCAGATGATGCGGCGACGGAATTTGTCAACAACTCCTTTACGCTCAGCCTCAATAAGGATGGCCGCGGCAGCGGTGCCGCCGGTGGAGAAAACACCGTCGGCAACACCGCATCCCGGTCCGGTTGGACAGCGCCGGATACTCGGCTGGCCGACGGCATGTTGGAGGAAGCATATACGCTGACTCTCGGGAATGAAGAGGGCTCCCCGGTTGACGTCGAGGTCGCCCTGGAAATGTCACGGATGAAAAGCTACGAAATGCTGGGCAAATCGGCGTCGCGCCGTCCGCCCCGGAGGACACCGGAGGAGGACAATACGGGGCATGCCCCGGCGCCGAGTCAGGATGAGGGGTCAGCGGGGCCAATCAGCGGCAAGGACAGGAGCCTGCTGTACCGGTTAACCGCACAGCAAAATGAAACAGGCGCTCAATTGCCGGCGCAAAGCGAGGCAGAGGAAACAATTATTCAAGCACCGGAAGCTGAAGCTTTTCTAGTGCCGCCCGAGGCGCTCCCTGAGGCAGACGGCGGACCGCGGCAAACGCCGCGATCGGGAGAAGCGGCAGCCGCGGCTGTTGAACAGCAGGACTTGTCGCTTCTGACAAATCTGCGCGGCATCCAGCTCTCCGCATCCGATATTGAGGCCATATTGACGCTGGAGCCCGAGCTGCGGGAGGCTTTGCTGAATATGCTCAGCGACGTCAGTTCCGGCAGCTCGGCTGCGCCGGAGGATATCGCGGTATTTATCGCCGGTACGGAGACGACGCAGCCGCAGACGGGGGGCGTGCAGGAGTCCGCTTATGATATTCAGGAAGCGCCGGACACCGCGCCGGCGGCACGCCCCGGGAATATTCCGGACGATCCCCGCGCCGCGCCGCTCAGCGACGAGGAGCTGCTCCGCCTGACCTCAGAGGTCCTGGCCGGCGGGAAAACCCGGGCGGCGGCACAGACCTCATCGCTCAAGGGAAGTATGGTGAATCTCAGAAAAGCAAATGAGCTGCCGTATTCCCTCTATCTGTTCGGCAGCATGAGTGCGAAAAGAAAAGAGGAAGCGGACGACACCTTCGAATCTGACGCGCCGGACGAAGCTGGCGTGATGAATAAGCAAACCGGAAAGTACCTGAGGCTCTCCGAGGCGATAAAAATGGCGTGTGTACTTCACGAAATCTATTACGGCGGGAGCGGTCGGTTCCCGGAGGAGACACCTTGGTATACCCCCTATGTCCGGTATGCGATCAAAAACGGGATCATTCAAAGCGGCGAATTCGGTGATTATCTTGATTATGCCACGCGGGCGGAAACGGCCTACATCTTCTCTAACTGCGTCCCGAAAGCGGAATTTCCGATTATAAACTACCTGCCCGATATCCCGGACGTCATTGAAAGCACCGTGTACGGCGAGGCCGTCTATCTCCTGTTCAGAGCGGGTGTTCTGAAGAAAAACGGCTCAGACCCCCGCTTTCATCCGGAGAGCATGATCACCATATCGGAAGCGGCGTCGATCATCGGCCGCATCGCAACGCCGGAAGACAGAAAGCTGTTTAAAGGCAATGAAGCAGGATGAATTAAAGCAGAAGCTCAGGCAGCTTAAACATCTGGAAGTGAAAATCCGATTCGGCGGAGAAGCTCAGCCGGCTGCCAGGCTTGTCTGGAGCCGGTTTTTTGACACGCGGGCCGTACCCGCAAGCCGGGTCAAATATCCGCTTGATAAGCTGGCCGCCATGAGCAAAGAGGCGTACAAGGCTGTCGTCGACGAATATTTTGCATACGTGTATTATGAGTTATATAGAGAAAACGAAACAGAGCTGCTGCAAGGGATTTATGATCCCGAAGTTCTCAAAAAGCTCGGTTTACCCCATGACGCCGGCATTCAGGATATCAAACGCAGATTCCGGGAACTGGCGAAGAAATACCATCCCGACACGGGTGGCGACGCCGCCAGGTTCATAGAATTGATGGAGACCTACAAGCAGCTGCTCGGCAAGACACTGTAAGCATAGTAAACGCAAAACCGCCCCTTTCGCGAAAGGAGCGGTTGTATTTCTGCAGGCAAAACCGTTTAACCGTAGGGCGGGGGCTTGCTCCCGCCGCCTCACCTGTTAAAGTGCTCCGTCCGAGCCTCCCTTTTCAAGGGAGGTGTCACGCGGGAGACTTGGAAAGTCTTCCGACGTGACGAAGGATTTATTTACGCTGACGGGCGTTTCATCAGGGTTTTATACAACTGCTTACATTTTTTCAGGTGCGGTGACGCCGAGGATTTCAAGGCAATTCCGGATGACAGCGCGGGTGGTGTCGGCGAGCTTCAGGCGGGCGGTCAAAACTCTGTCCTCCTCGCCCTTGATGCGGCAGGCGTTGTAGAACCGGTGGAATCGGGCGG
>JAAYBH010000510.1 GCA_012718935.1 Clostridiales bacterium | reverse complement strand
GTTGTGGTTCGCACACACAAGTTTTACGTCGTCCCAGCCGCCGGTAATCAGTCCTTTGGGCGCCTTTGAATTTCCCATATTCAGTTCCTTTCTATATGAATGAAATAATCATTGTGCTTATTAGTATTGCCGGGGCCATTGGATAGCTTGATTTTGCTGTGCCGCCGCGCGACAGCAGGTAGTATACAGCCAGCATTATGCATGATGCAGATAGAATCATAAGAGAGGATATAATACCAAATGCGAATCCGATAACAAACATCAGTATGCAGTCTCCGCCGCCTCCGCCGAAAAGCGCTGCGTTAACAAGCATAATCAGGAACATAAGCCCGGCGGCAAGTATGTACGGCAGAAAATCAGCCGCGGAAAAGCCTGTTGCAACCCTTATGACAAGAATGGCCATAAGCGCCGACACGCATGCATATAGCGGGATTTCTTCTTTTTCGCCGTCGGTTTTGGCCGTGTAAATCAGGAGCAGCATTATTATAATAAGCGCTGAATACTTCTCAAACATCGGCGTTTCCTTTTCTATTTAGGCCGGCCGTTTGATTGTTGTCTGCCGGCAGATACTTTGCATAGCCCCCGTTTTTTCCGCAGGTATATTCCATTATCATTCCGGTTCCGGTCGATGTCCCGCTTCCAAACGTTGCCCATCTTTCGCCTGGGCCATCTTCTTGAGCGTGGCGGCATTGCCGGTATTTTTCACATTCAGTGCTTAAACACGACATATTTATGTCTCCTTTTGTTATTACGTTTTCTACATATAGTATGGTTGATTTATGATGAAAAGCGAAGAAAGAACATAAAAAATTTCAACCTGCAAAAACACCTCGCCCATAAAGATGCGTTGTTTCTGTTGTTAATAAGCAATGATTATTCAAGACGCCGTATATGACCAGCCGATGATAAATACGACTTCTGTAATTTGCTGGTCCTCAAGGACTGTAACCATCGACGCAATCTTAGCACCGCAGGTAAAACCTTAAGACATCAGGCCGTCTATAATTCCGATGCCATTATTGACGGTATCGTCTGTATCAACTGCATTGTCATTGATAGATTAATATGTAAATAATATGTCATAAAGGCAAAAAAAATAAGGAATTGCAATCTGCAATTCCTTACTTTCGGGAAAATTCAAGCAACGCTCAGCGTGCCTTTAAACTTAGCAAATTCGCTTTCGTTCTCGACGTCGAGGAGATTATACACCTCTTCTTCGAGATAGCACATGTCGATATCGCGGATATCCACGTCTTTGCCGCCCCATTCGTTTCTGCGAATATCGTAGTAAACAGAGCCGACATCGGTTTCGACATATATTCTGGAAAAGCCCTGAAAGCCCTCCCAGAAAGCGATTTTTTTGATAATCGGCTGCAATGTGCCGGTCTTGATTTCCTCCGGCATGGCGTCAAGCTGCATGTATTCGCGCAGGAACATCTGCAGTAGGGCCCCGGTCGTCCTCGCATCGTCAATAGCTGAGTGAGCCTGAAAATCAAGGCCGAAATATTTGCCGACTGATTCAAGCTTATGGTCTACGACATCCTGGCCTTTACACAACAGGTTGCGGGCCATTTTAAGACAGTCGACAGAGCCGGGATAGTTGAAAACACATCCCATACGCCCAAAATACTCGTTCATAAACTTGCAGTCGAAGTTGTCTACGTTGTAGCCGCCAACCAGCGCACTGTCAAAGAAAGCTTTGACCTCATCGAAAATCTCGCTTTCGCACGGCGCATTCTCAAGCATGTCTTCCGTGATACCCGTAATTTCGGTAATCTTTTCCGGAAGGCTGCAGTTCGGGTTGATGTACGAATGGAGCGTGCCGGCTTCAGTCATCGAGAAGCCTTCGCCGATTCTATACTTAACAGCCGCAATCTCAATAATGCGGTCGTTTTTGCTTGACAAACCGGTTGTTTCAAGGTCGAACACGACGATTGTGTCCTTGCCTGTCAAAACATTGCGAATTTCGGGCCATATGGATTTTGTTTTCCACGTAGCTCCGTTTTTTGCGGGCATGGTGTCCCTCCTTTCCTGGTGATTAACGCGTGGCCCGGTGTAAAAACCGGGCCTTGCGTAAGAGTTTGATGTTTAGCCTTCAAGGCCCTGCTCAACGCGTTCAAGGAAACGCCTGCAGGCATCTTTGAGTTTAAGCCGCTCCTCGCTCTTTGCGGGGGCGGTCTCGACAACCCATTTGACGGTGCCGGGATTGCGCTTATAGCACTCGCGGATTGAGAGCTTTTCACGGCTCATGTTCCCGACGGTTACAATGGTTGTGTCGAATTCATCGAGTTCATCGCCAGCCGCTGAGGCCGTGGGGGCCGCAGGGGAGGCTGGAGCTGTGGGAGTTGCGGGGGCTGCCGCAGCGGGCTTCGGCGCAGAGGCGGGAGCAGCAGGCTTGGCGCTTGCCGCCGGAGCGGGAGCCGATTCAGAAGCCGGTTCGGGGGTCTGAGTTGGGGTCGAAGCCGTTGTGGTAGCCGGAGCGGATGATGTGTTATCGGGATTTTCGTCCAGAGACAACTCCTCTTCCTGCTGGGGCTCGT
>JAAYBH010000069.1 GCA_012718935.1 Clostridiales bacterium | reverse complement strand
GACCAAGCCCGGTAAAATCGGCGCTGTCTATATTGAAGGCGTCCGTTATGCCCATGGCTTTGAGAATGTCGCTCATTTCAATGGAATATTCGCTCTCGAACTTGGGGATCGCGGTTTTCACTTCCACATCCTGAGTGTTTTGAAGTGTGCTCATAAGTCCCTCGCCGGTGAGAGAGGCGACGTAATCGGAAACGGTAACGCCCTCATTTGGCAAAAGGGCCACGAACGCATATTTCCGGTCGGCGTAATACTTGAGGAAGCCCGTAGCACTGCCGTCATCCAAATACTGATGCTCCGAGCAGTACATCATCTCAACATCCCGCGTATCCCCGGATTCCGTCGTGAAGGTACCGTCCCGCACCTGCGTCTCTTTATAGATGGTTTCCCATTCGGCGTCAAAAGCTAAAGCGTTGATGAGATACATGACGGCGGCGTCCGGGATTTTATCGAGGATGTTTTCAATCATGCCGTCAGTTTTCTCGCTGACCCAGTCGTTGATATCCTTCAGCGTGCTGTCATCAAATGCGGCCTTGTAGACGGACGCGCCGTAATAGTCGGCGTTGGTCTGCAGGAAGCTCTGCTCTATCGTCAGGTTGTCGTCGTCCTTGAACCAGATGGAATCGGCGACGCTGACCTTATATTTGTCACCCGACGGCAGGTTTTCCAGATAAGCGCGAAGGTACCCGTTAAGCTCCGAGATGTTCAGGCCGAAGACATGCTCCATCTGCGCGAGGGTTTCCTCCTTGGCTCCGTTGGCTGTCATTGCCAGTGCGCAGAGCACGGAGAGCGGCGAGATAAGCGTGTTTTCTTCAGCCATGCTGTTTTGGAACAGCTTGACGGCGAAGCCTGCAACCGCCCCGGCGGCGTCGCCGGTCAAATCCACTTTGGTGCTTGTGGGGTTGGCCTTCACGCCGGCCATCAGATCGGCAGCTTGGGCGGTCGTGCCGCAGCCGGAGAGCGGGAACAGCGCAGAAACCGCAAGAACAAGGCTGAGCGCCCCCGTAAGTATTCGTTTTTTCATATGCACTCCTATCTTCAAACATGTGAATATATAAGCAACAGCTTTATTTTTAGACGACAATCCTGGGATTTTGTTCCTGATTGGTGCGCAGCGCGCTATGATTGACAAGCGAGGTTGAATATGTTAAACTCCCATTAAGGTTTAACTAATTAAACCTTAATGGGAGGCTTTGCAATGGAAACGCCGAAGGTTTTTGAAAGCGAATACCGTTTTTGTCTGATTCTCTGGGAGAACGAGCCGGTGGGCAGCACTCAGCTTGTCAGGCTTTGCAAGGAAAAGCTGGGATGGACAAAAGCGACAACGTATACTGTCATCCGCAGGCTGGCCGAACGCGGCGTTTTGAAAAATGAGAACGCCGTCGTTTCGTCGCTTGTATCAAAAGACGAGGTGCAGGCCGCGGAGATCAACGAGCTGGTGGAAAAAACGTTCGGAGGGTCGCTTCCGGCGTTTATCGCCGCATTCACAAAGCATAACCCGCTCTCTCCGGAAGAGGCCGCTCAGATTCAGAAAATGATTGACGCGCATCAGGAGGAATGAGCATGGGGGCAGTATTTATCAAACTCCTCAACATGAGCATCGCCGCAAGCTGGCTGATCCTCGCCGTTATACTGCTTCGGGCGATTCTTAAAAAAGCGCCGAAGAATACCCGCCGGATTCTATGGGCGCTGGTGGGGATACGCCTTGTTTTGCCGTTTTCGCCTGAGAGCTTTTTAAGCCTGATCCCAAGCGCGGAAACGGTCAGCCCGGATATTCTGTATGCGGAAACTCCGAAGATACACAGCGGCATTTCCACATTCAACACCTACGTCAATCCGATCATTTCGGAATCCCTTGCCCCAAATGCCGCGGCAAGCGTCAACCCGATGCAGGTCGCAGCATATATTGCTTCCGCCGTCTGGATCATCGGTATGATTGCGCTGCTCATGTACTTTGTCGTCAGTTATGTCCGCCTGCGCCGCCGTGTCGCGGATTCTGTCATTTTGCGGGATAACTTTTGGCAGAGCGAAAAGGTTGCCTCGCCTTT
>JAAYBH010000509.1 GCA_012718935.1 Clostridiales bacterium | reverse complement strand
GGGTAACGGTTCAGATATTTTGTAGGGTGCTTCTCCACGCCTTTTTCTTTGCCACGTTGCTCAATGGCTGCTTGGGCGGTGTCAAAGACCTCGTGGCTGATGATCGGTTCATGATGGTTTTGGATTAGATACCGATTCTTCTCGCCTTTGTTGCTATGCCGATTGAAGGAACCATCGGTATATGTCTTCTGAAAAATGGCGTCGCCGGTGTATTTTTCGTTACCCGCCATTCCACGGATGGTAGTAGCTGTCCACCGACCGCCTTTCTTAGTGGATATGTTGCGCCGATTCAACTCGTTCGCAATTTGATGAGTGCCCTTGCCGGATAGAATCTCGGAAAAAATGAACCGTACAATTTCTGCTTGAGGCTGGTTCACAACCATCTCACCGTCCACGTTATCGTAGCCATAGGGTGGATAGGATATCTTGTACGTGCCATTTTGGAAACGTCGCTGTATCGACCACTTGTTGTTTTCTGCAATGGAAACTGATTCGCTTTCTGCGAATCCAGACAGGATGGACAGCATGAACTCGCTTTCCATGTTTCCGGTGTCGATGTTCTCTTTCTCGAAATAAATGAAAACCCCGAGCTTCTGCAGTTTCCGCACCAGCTCCAAGCAATCGGTTGTGTTTCGCGCAAACCGGCTGATGGACTTGGTGACGATATAGTCGATTCGTCCATTCTCACAATCGGCAATCATCCGGAGCAGATCCGGGCGCTTTTCTATTTTTGTGCCGGTGATGCCCTCATCGTAATAAAGCCCGGCATACTCCCAGTTCGGGTTTGCCTTGATGTATGATTCATAGTGACGTATCTGTGTCTCAAGGCTTTCCTGTTGCTCGTCGGTACCGGTGGAGACACGGCAGTAGGCCGCAACGCGTAGTTTGGCAGGCTCCGTGCTATGGGCGATACTTTCGTCGATTTTCGTAACCTTCAAATCCTCACCTCCTTGCTCAGTGTGACATATTACCTCTAAGAAACTGTGATAGCAACGACTTTAGGGCATGATCTCCGCCAGCATAGGGGAGAAGGATTCTCGGTTTAGCGCGGTGATCTTGTTGAACTCTGATAAGGAAATAAGGCCTTTATCAAGCATAGATTCAAGCACCCGCTGTGCCCGTACATAATCCGATTCCCGCTGTAATTGCTCTTGCGGAACGGTTTTCTTTTCACTAGGGGCTTCGAACTCTTGTCCTGTGGGGCAAGATGTTGACTGCTGTTTTTGCTCCTCCGTCACGAAGAACCACCTCCTCGCTATACGGACAAAAACCCTGCGGTTTGATGGGGTGTTCAACAAAAAAAGACCCGCGAAAGTGACGAATCACAATCGCGGGTCGAATGCCGCAGGGGATGCTACTCCCCGTACTTGATGAAGGCATCGGAAAATCCCGCTGCCTTGACCTTTGCGAGCATAGCATCGGCATTGGTCTTGACGCTGAACGCTCCGACCTGAACACGGTAGAGCTTTTTCGGTTCGGTTGGCGTTGGAGCGGGAGATGTGGAAGCGGCATCAAGCAGCTTTTTCACATCGGCGCGGAACGTGTCCATGGACTTGTCGTGTTTGGGGAACCAGTGCATCACATCGGCATGGTTGCTGGCGATGCCGCGCTTGTACCCCTCAGCATGGCAGATGAGCACACCGTCCTTTGCAGGATCAAGGTTGTACTGCCTGCAAAGATAGGCACTTAGTTCTGTGGCTTCCTTGTAAACAGCGTTGAAATAGGTGGCGTCAGTCAGGTTATCCTCGCAGATCTCAATCGAGATATGCGTGTCGTTGCCCGAACCCTTCGAGCCGCTTGCGCAATGCCAGCCACGCATATTCCACGGCAGTGTCTGGTAGGTAGCGATGCTCCCATCCGCCAGTTTGCCAAGGAAAGCGTGGACGCAGACCTGCCGCCCGCCGGGTTTATCCTGATTCCAGTGGTTGTTGTACTGGTTCTTTCCCAGCAAGCCATCGTCGGGCCCGACGTAGCGCCGCAGGTTCGGATTGTTGGCTCCGGTCGAGTGCACCATGATGCCCTTAGGGGGCATGGTTTTACCTGCCTTGTAACAGGCGTTGTTGACAAACAGGAGTTTGCGGAGATTCATTTTATGGCCTCCTTCTGGCTCTGGCGTGTTATCTTCAATATCCAAATTGCGCCTCTTTCCGTAATCGGATACGATAACGGCGCCATCATAGTAGAACGCCAATATTTCGTTGTAAGGTACGCCGTTCTTGGCCGCCCACATCGCGCCGATCTGGCTTATGCCAACGCCATGACTGGCCTTGGTCTTCTTTTCGGCATTGGCGGCAATGTCCCACGGGTCGGTTTTGTTGACGTAGTAGGGGTAATGCTTGCGCCATACATCGCCGCTGCGCTTTGTTAGGCCTCCATTGGAAGCGGAGTAGAAGCAGTCGATAATGGTGTCATCGTAGCAAAGGACCTGCCCGGCGGTTTCTTCCACAGCCTGTCGGCTGCGGGGACTGGACGTTGCCAGCCCATAGCGGTACGCCTGAAACGATGTGGTATCGTCCATGATGGTGCCCGCCAGTGCGCGTTTGAGCGCGAATGTCCGCGCGGCCACGGCCTGAGCTTTTAGCGCCTCCCTATGCGATGACTCGTATACTTCCGCCGGGACGACACCGCAAAGATATTCTTCAATGGGTATCTCTACCGGCTTTGTGCCGAACTGCGCGATGTTTTCCGCGCGGGTCATGCGTATTGTTACATTCACTTGCCGTCCTCCTTGTCTGCGCGTTCATGCAGTTGCGCGAGAATGTCCTTGAGCTTCTCAGGTACGGGCAGCCCAATCGATGTGGCGTTCTCCAAGAGTGACACACCCTCATTGGCGATGTAGAAGAAGATGACCGCCGTGCGCAGCGGCGCGCTTGTACCGCCAAGCAAATAGGTGTCGATCAGGTGACCGATACCGACTACCAAAAAGATAGCCACCTTCTTGGCGATGCCATGCGCCCCGATCCGGCTGGACAGTTTTTTCTCTACAATTGCCCTCAGTACGCCCGTGATGTAGTCCACAACCACAAAGGCGATGAGCGCATAAAGGAAGCCGTCCAGTCCGCCCAAATACCAACCCAGCGTCCCGCCAATGGCAACGAACGCGGTCTGAATCCATGACCAAATTGCTTTCATGTGTTTCCTCCGTTTTGTATTTTAGATATTTAAAAAGCGCCTCCGCATAGCGAAGACGCTGTGTAGCCGCGACCCTTACAGGGTCAATATCAAGTCTTGAATCTGCCGCATAACCGCAGCCCGTGGCCGCCCTGTGCCCAGCGGCAGCCAATCCACCTCCGGCACATCGAACCCCGTGCCCGTATCAAACTGGTTGATGAAGGTAATAACACCTTCCAGAGCGGCACGAATTTCAAGAATGTGGTACGGCCAGTTCTT
>JAAYBH010000508.1 GCA_012718935.1 Clostridiales bacterium | reverse complement strand
TTCAGGCTGAAAACCAATCGTCTGCATTTATCTGAGCTGCCGACCGTGCGGCACGATATCTGCTTTGTCAATGCAGCCGCCTCTGAATAAGCCTAAAACGCCCCGCACACCATACGCCCGGCTGCCGATAAAGCAGCCAGGCTTTCTTTATGTTTTACCTGTCTCCGATGGGGGAATAATTAAGAAAAACGGCAATTCATCTTTTCGCATTAATCCATTTTGATTGCAGTCAATAAATTTGTATAAAACAACGATTGAGCCATCATAAATATTACAAACGTTACATACATTTTGTGGGTTTAATAAAAAATATTCGCTCTTTTTTGGTCATTTTTTTCATTTTTGCTTTGCTTTTTTTCGATGCTTCGTTTAAAATATGGTTTGTGTTATCGATTTAACATGAGGATATATTAGGAGTGATGGAATTAACATGGAAAACCTCTACTGGGTCAGCTTCGCAGCCAGTGTCATCGCACTGCTCTTTGTTCTGATCCAAAGCAAAAAGGTGCTCGCCTTCTCCGAGGGCAACGAGCTGATGCAGAAGATATCCAAAGCAATCCGCACCGGCGCCTCCGCATTTCTCAGGCGGCAGTATCGGACTGTTGCCGTCTTTTTCGTCTGCCTGTTCGTTATTCTCAGTATCATGGCGGCATTCAAGCTGCTGACTTGGTATGTACCGTTCGCCTTTGTCACCGGAGGCTTCTTCTCCGGCCTCTCGGGCTTTATCGGCATGCGCATCGCAACCCAGGCCAACAACCGCACGGCGGCCGCCGCGCAGGAGGGCCTGAACCGGGGCCTTCGCATCGCGTTCTCCGCCGGTACCGTCATGGGCTTTACCGTCGTCGGACTCGGCCTGCTGGACATTTCCCTGTGGTATGCGCTGTTAAAGCTTGTTTTCAATGAAACAATTGAAAACATTACAGCGGCGATGATTACCTTCGGAATGGGCGCGTCCTCTATGGCGCTCTTTGCCCGTGTCGGCGGCGGTATCTTCACAAAGGGCGCCGACGTGGGCGCCGACCTGGTCGGCAAGGTTGAAGCCGGCATTCCCGAGGATGATCCCCGCAATCCCGCGACAATTGCCGATAACGTGGGCGACAACGTGGGTGACGTGGCCGGCATGGGCGCCGACCTCTACGAATCCTATGTCGGTTCCATCGTCAGTACCTGTGCTCTCGGTGTGCTCGCTTTCAATAAAATCGAAGGCGTCAACAACATATTCGCTGTGGCCATTCCGCTCATCATCGCGGCAATCGGCGTGCTCTGCTCCATCGTCGGCACCTTCCTTGTAAAAACGAAGGAAAACGCCGATCAAAAGCATCTGCTCCGAGCGCTGCGCCGCGGCACGAACTTTTCGGCCATATCCATCGCCGTTATTTCCTTCTTTGTCGTGTGGCTTATTCTCGGTATTGAATTCTACGGCATCTGGCTCGCTATTATCGCCGGTCTCTTTGCCGGCGTTCTGATCGGCTTCTTTACGGAATTTTTTACGTCCGACACATATAAGCCGACCAAAAGGCTTGCCGCGTCCTCCGAGACGGGCTCAGCTACCATTATCATCAACGGCGTGGGTCTGGGCATGCTTTCGACCATCCTGCCCGTCGCCATTGTCGGCATCGCCATTGTCGTCGCCTATTTCTGCTCGACGATCGGATATGCCGGCAATACCCAGCTCGGCCTTTACGGTATTTCGCTGGCCGCCGTCGGCATGCTCTCCACCCTGGGCATCACGCTTTCGACGGACGCCTACGGTCCTGTGGCCGACAACGCCGGCGGCATCGCTCAAATGGCCAAGCTCCCGAAGGAGGTCCGCGAGCGCACCGACGCCCTTGACTCTCTCGGAAATACGACGGCCGCCACCGGAAAGGGCTTTGCCATCGGTTCGGCCGCTCTGACCGCTCTTGCCCTCATCGCCAATTTCGTTGAAAG
>JAAYBH010000002.1 GCA_012718935.1 Clostridiales bacterium | reverse complement strand
CGCTGCGGATTGATTTTTATTGACACAAGGGGGTCAATGCGCTAAAATGATCTCCATGCCTCGCAAGCGCGGTAACCCCCAATATCTGTCCCCGTAGCTCAGCAGGATAGAGCGATCGCCTCCTAAGCGATAGGTCGGACGTTCGAATCGTCTCGGGGATGCCAAGAAACCGGAAGCGAAGGCTTCCGGTTTCTTTCGCGGAAGCCTTCGCTTCCGGTTTCTTTAAATTGAAGCTTTTGTTTCAAGTCTGCTTTTTGTGGAAGGCGCCACGTACTTCCGTTTTGATATCACTTTAAACAATTAAACTTGACATAACACGCATGGGGCTGTAAAATAATTCAGATGATCAGATGCTTTTAGTGAAATGTTGGGGAGATTTCACAAAATTAATAAATTATGGTCTAAATGCTATTACCTGTGTTTATAAAAACTAGAGAATGGAGGTGTGTATACTTACCATGCCCTTAGCAATTGAAATTATTATCTACGTCGTTATAGCGATCGTCGTTTTTATAGTAGCTTTTTTTCTTGGCATCACTTATCGGAAAAAGGTGTCCGAGCGCGAGATACAAAGCGCTGAAGAGAAAGCGAAGCGGATTATCAATGATTCCATAAAAGCAGCCGAAAGCAAAAAGCGCGAAGCCCTCCTTGAGGCTAAGGAAGAGATACACAAAAGCCGCAGCGAATATGAGCGCGAGGTCCGGGAACGGCGCGCCGAATTCCAGAAGCAGGAGCGCCGGCTCCAGCAAAAGGAAGAAACGCTTGATAAAAAGTCCGACACTCTGGAGAAGAAAACGGAAACGCTCCAGAAGAAGCTCTCCGAGCTGGAAGAATCCTACGAAGAGGTCGCCGCTTTAAAGCGCAGCCAGTTCGAGATGCTCGAAAAGATTTCCGGTTACACTGTTGAGGAAGCAAAAGCATATCTTATAAAGAATCTTGAGTCTGAGGTCACCCACGAGGCGGCCATGAAGATAAAGGAGATCGAAGCCCGCTTTAAGGACGAAGCAGACCAGAAGGCGCGCGAATATATCTCGCTCGCCATCCAGCGCTGTGCGGCGGATCATGTAACCGAGGCCACCGTCTCTGTGGTACCCCTGCCCAATGACGAAATGAAGGGCCGCATCATCGGCCGCGAAGGCCGCAACATCCGTGCGATTGAAACGCTTACCGGCGTTGATCTGATCATCGACGACACGCCGGAAGCCATCACCCTATCCAGCTTTGACCCCGTCCGGCGCGAGATTGCCCGCATTGCCGTTGAAAAGCTGATTATCGATGGGCGCATCCACCCGGCCCGCATTGAGGAAATGGTAGAGAAGGCGAAGAAGGAAGTTGACGCCACCATTAAGTCGGAAGGCGAGCGCGCCACATTCGAGACCGGCGTCCACGGGCTGCACCCCGAGGTCGTCAAGCTCCTCGGCCGGCAGAAATACAGGACGAGCTACGGCCAGAACGTTTTAAACCACTCCATCGAGGTTGCCCACGTCGCAGGGCTCCTGGCCTCAGAGCTGGGTGTCGACGCCATGGTCGCCAAGCGGGCAGGCCTGCTGCACGACCTGGGCAAATCCATCGACCATGAGGTTGAGGGCAGCCACGTCACCATCGGCGTTGAGCTGGCCAGAAAGTACAAGGAGAGCGAGGAGGTCATCCACGCCATCCACGCGCACCACGGCGACGTTGAAGCCAAGACCGTCATCGCCTGCATCGTACAGGCGTCCGACACCATTTCGGCCGCCCGACCCGGCGCCCGCCGCGAGAACATCGAGAGCTACATCAAGCGCCTCGAGAAGCTGGAGGAGCTGACGAATTCCTTTAACGGCGTCGAGAGCTCCTACGCCATCCAGGCCGGCCGCGAGATCCGCATCATGGTCAAACCCGAGGAGGTCTCTGAAGACCAGATGATCCTCTTGGCCCGCGACATCGCCAGGAAGATTGAAAACGACCTGGAGTACCCCGGCCAGATCAAGGTCAATCTCCTCCGTGAAACAAAAGCCATCGAATACGCGAAATAAGAAAAGCAAAGCAATCCCCTCAGCGAAAGCAGAGGGGATTATGTTAATGGAGCTATAGGTTTTGTCATCCTGAGGAGCTGAGCGACGAAGGATCTCAATCTTATGGCGGTGCAACGATATGAGATTTCCTGAAGAATGATAATGATATTATTGTGGCTGTTTGACGGCATCTTTTTACTTTATTGCCTTAACCGGTTCCAGAAGCGTGATCAGAAAGCCGTTCATGTCATCTCGGACATGTTCTTCAAAGCAAAGCCTTGAACGATCCGATTTGTACTTTTCGTCGTTAGATAATAGCTTCATCAGCTCCTTCCAGGATGCGCCGATATCATCGGTGCTTTCCAGCACCGCATAAACGCCTCCCGGCTGGCGCATCTCCTTCAGGTGTTCGGGAACACCAACGCCCTCGGGAATTGACGCGCAAAATCCATAACCATACGGCGTTTCATCGCTCTTCGGAAAAGGCGGCATATTTCCGCCGAACATTCTGGCTGTCCCGGTGAGCTGAGCCAATTCCAGCCAATTGAGCACGGGACTCATGGCTTCGTCCTCCGGAGAAACGCTGACCGCAATATTGTAAATCATTCGCATTGGGGGAAGTGTGACGAACTTTAAGGTTTTGCCGCTTTCCTTTATACCCGGCATCATTTCATCCTCCTTACTATTATTAAATGTATTGAGTGTGCCTGTAAACGCCGACAGCTCTGACAGACGTTCTTCTGTTATTATTGTGCCGTGCTGCTCCCGCAGGAACAGCATAAACTGTGTCAGTTGATATTCTCTGGTAGCGCTGTCAAGTTGATCTGATTTGAGTACCGCCAGCCTGTTTTGAATAACACTGTGCAGCTTTTCAAAGCTGTTTGCGTCCGCCGCTGTTTTAATATCGCTGATAGGAACGTCGAGTTTTCTGAGCAGGGCCGTTAGCTTGATGCGCAGAACTGCGGTTTCATCATACGTCCGCCAGCCGGAATCCCGGTCCCTGCCGCTAATAAATAGCCCCTCCGATTCCCAGTGGCGCAGCGTGCGGCTCGTCAGCCCCAACCGCGCGGCCAGCTTGTGTATGGCGATGGATTTATCCACTGTTTTTACTCCTTTCCGTGATCACTGCGCTCATTGTAGCATTTGACGCCGCGGCAATTGCAGGAGGGAGTTTATGAATATTCCGTGGCAATAATATTAGGTCGGCTGACTGCGTCGATGCATGAAGAAGGAGGGATCAGAATCCCTCCCATCGTCACATATCGATGCTGCTCAGTAATAATTTCTGCAGAGCGCGTTGTAGGCTTTGTAGAG
The DNA here is from genome assembly GCA_012718935.1 of Clostridiales bacterium. GTDB lineage: Bacteria > Bacillota > Clostridia > Oscillospirales > Oscillospiraceae > Sporobacter. The sequence goes on along the minus strand of JAAYBH010000002.1, from coordinate 5,057 downwards.
CATGGCGTTTTTCTTCACGACGTTTTCGTCGCCCTTGTTGGCCAGGAAGCCGCCAAGGAAGCAGTAGCCGCCGCCGGGGGCCAGAAGGTCCATTTGCTTTTTGACGGATTCGTAAATTTCCTCGTAGGTCACGTCGTCCTGAAGAATGCGGCCCTGGGCGTCCCAACCGCCGGCGATGACGAGCTTGTTGCCGTACTTTTTCTTGATACCGACCAGATCATTGCACGTCTGTGCCGGGTCCCACATGGTGACGCCGATTTTCACAAGGTCGTCCAGGAAGCCCTCACATTTGCCGCAGTTGTGCATCGATATGGGGAGGCCCCTGTCGCGGCCGAACTTGGCCTGGCGGATGTAGAGCGGGATCAGAAACTCGCGGTACATAGCCGGGGAGATGAAGGGGTTCGCCCACGCCGCTGTGTCGTCCATCATCGTCCAGACGTCGGGCTTGCAGTGATCCACATATTTTTCGGCGACCGTGCAATAAAAGTCGCAGAGGTATTCAAAAAGGGCCTTGACTTCTTCCGGTTCCTCGTACATGGCGCACAGGCCGTTTGTGAAACCCATGAAAGACATCAGTGTCTGAAAGTAACCCATATGCAGATTCATGCAAACGGTTGTTTTGGAGCGGTCGAGTTTCCGGCGCTCGATATCCTCCCTGCACATTTTCTCCCAATCGACGCCCGAGAGGTCGGGGGCCTTGATGACATCGCGCCACTTGGTTATATCGTCCAGAATGAATTTATCATTGGCTGGGATAAGCGCGCCGCTGGTGGATTCTGTTGGCACATATTCCACACCCCACACATCGGGGCCGCCGCCCCTGACCCGGTGCTCGCTGATAATAAGCGGTTCAACCAGCATATCCGGCGGCGGGTTGTCACCGTCGAACATCATACCCATGGAGTAGATCGGTACCCATTCCGGCGTCTCTCCGCGCAGGCATTTCAGGAAATTTTCTTTGGCTGTCAGCATTCTTCTGTCTCCTTTTCTGTCAATGCGTTTATGTCCCTATTATACCTCATGTTTCCGCCGATGCAAATACCAAGCCAACGCATATTTGTGATAGAATGATAAAAAACGTTATAGGAGAAAACCATGCGCATTCTTATTGATGCCGACGGCTGCCCGGTGACGGATATCGCCGTCCGATTGGCAAGACAAAGCAGAATCGAATGCCTCATCCTGTGTGACACAGCGCATGTTTTTGAGAAGGAAGGCGCTCAAACGCTGACGTTTTCAAAGGGCGCCGACAGTGTCGATTTCGCCCTCGTCAATATGCTTTTGCCCAGCGATATCGTCGTGACGCAGGATTACGGCCTCGCTGCCATGTGCCTTGCCCGCGGCGCTGTGCCGTTGAATCAGGACGGCATGGTATACTCGGATAAAAACATCGACGCGCTGCTGATGTCCCGGCACACCGCCCGGAAAATCCGCAGTGCCGGCGGCCGCCTGAAAGGCCCCGCAAAACGCACCCCCGCGCAGGATAAGGCCTTTGAGGAGAGATTAAGAGCATTGTTATCGCAAGGTTGACATAAATACCGTAGGGGCGGGTTCCAAACCCGCCCATTCCCGTGCCGCACCACGCCGAAAAGAGTGGGCCGGTTTGGAACCGGCCCCTACGACCATATCACGTTTGTTACCTCGTTCTTTCTAAATAGGAAGCCACTTTCGCGGTTTCTAAATAGGAAGCCACTTTCGCGGCTTCTAAATAGGAAGCCACTTTCGCGGCTTCCTATTGCAGACTTTCGCCGAATTTACGGAGTGCGTCATATATGTCGCCATATAGAAGGGCAATACATCACCGTCGGTTCGATATTTAATCCTCCTGAGTCTTCGTATGGTGCGGAAGCTAATTCAGGGGCCTCGGCTGCGGGGGGCTCTTGTGTAGGCGCAAAATCGTCAGATGCTTCGGTTCAGGCTTGTTACTCCGCTTTAAGCGTGGCTATGTCATTTCTGCATAACTCTGCATGTCGCCATGCAGCTCAGACTGTGCCTTCAACTTCGTGAGTTGCTCCGTGTCCAGTCGTTACACCTTCCGTTTCTCTCTCTGCGGGCTTGGCTCGGCGTTATCTGCAACTCTATCTTATTGCAGCCGCGAGGCCATGGCAACCGGATATGTTTGCCATGTGGATATATTCCCATACAATCGAACACATGAACAATCATTCATATACTTGTTGACAAACGCGAAATTCACACATATAATGACGGCATAACGCATGAACGGTTATTCATATATTCATGTAAAGAGGAGTCACATATGAAACAGGGCAAGAACGACATTTACAAATGCGCCTGCAGCGTCATCCATGAGGATGTTGTGAACGCTGTCAGGCTTAAAATGCCGGAGGAACCGTTGCTTTTCGAGCTTTCCGAGCTGTTCAGAGTGTTCGGTGATTCCACGCGGATGCGAATCCTGTGGGCGCTGACGGAGGCGGAGATGTGCGTGTGCGACATCACCGTATTGCTGGGTATGACGCAGTCAGCCATTTCCCATCAGCTGCGGGTGCTGAAGCAGGCGAGGCTTGTCCGGCACCGGAAGGAAGGCAAAATTGTATACTATTCGCTGGACGACGAGCACATCCGGCAGATTCTCGACCAGGGCTTAACACATATCAAAGAGCAATAGGAAGAGGAAAACTATGACGAGTACCGCAAGAAAAGAACTGATACTCGACGGCCTGGGCTGCGCCGGCTGCGCGGCCAGGATTGAAAGGGAAGTGGGTCAACTGCCGGACGTTACATATGCCGCCGTCGATTTTATCTCAAAAAAACTGACGATCGAAGCCGGCGGCTGGGACGATATGGACGATATTGTTTATAAAGCGTCGGCCATCGCCCGGCGGGTCGAGTCGGGGATCAGGGTCATTGAAAAGGGGCAGTCAGGAAGGCACCCCGAAACAAACATTAATAAAATAAAAATCGGTCTCACAGCCGCAAGCGCCGTTTTATTCATTATTGCGCTTGTATCCGGCTTTCCGTTCCGGGTCAAATTCGGATTTTACCTGGCCGCGTATCTTCTCGCCGGCGGCGAAATCCTGCTCATGGCCGGCAGGAACCTTGTCAAGGGCAGGGTTTTCGACGAAAATTTCCTCATGAGCGTCGCCACTGTCGGGGCGTTCGCCCTCGGCGAATTCCCGGAGGGGGTCGCGGTTATGCTCTTTTATCAGGTGGGTATGTTCTTTGAGGACATGGCTGTCAGCCGTTCCAGGAAATCTATTGCTGCGCTGATGGATATCCGTCCCGATTACGCGAATCTGAAGACGGGCGAAGGGGAGAAGAGGGTGTCCCCCGGGGAGATCCGCGTCGGGGACATCATTCTCGTCAAGCCCGGTGAAAAGGTACCCCTGGACGGCATAGTCACCGAAGGACGGTCCGTACTCGACATGTCGGCGCTGACCGGCGAATCTATGCCGCGTGACGTCGAGACCGGTTGCGAGGTGCTGTCCGGCTCCGTCAACGTCAACGGCCTTTTGGCCGTGGAGGTCACAAAGGAATTCGGCGAATCTACGGTGTCAAAAATCCTTGACCTGGTACAGAACGCCAGCAGCAAAAAAGCCCCCACCGAAAACTTTATTACGAAATTCGCGCGGTATTACACGCCGGCTGTCGTCGCCTTCGCCGTGCTGCTGGCAGTCCTCCCGCCGCTCCTGACCGGCGCCGCGTTTCCTGAGTGGATTCACAGGGCGCTCGTCTTTCTCGTCGTCTCCTGTCCCTGTGCACTGGTCATCTCCATTCCGCTGAGCTTTTTCGGCGGTATCGGCGGCGCGTCGAAAAACGGCATCCTCATCAAGGGGAGCAATTACCTTGAAGCCCTCCGCGGGGTCGACACCGTCATCTTCGATAAAACCGGGACGCTCACCAAAGGCGTCTTTGAGGTGACGAAGGTACACCGTACCGAAAACGCCGCTGGTATTGACCTTCTGGAGTACGCTGCATACGCTGAAAGCTGGTCGACCCATCCCATCGCGCAGTCGATCCTGAAGGCCTGGGGCAGGGAGATCGACAAAAGCTCCGTCAGCAATGTGGAAGAAATAGCGGGATACGGCGTCCGGGCTGATGTCAATGGCCGTCAGGTGCTGGCGGGAAACGCGCGATTCATGGAAAGCCGTCAGATTGCATTTTCCGAAGGGAAAGAGACGGGCACCGTCGTTTACATTGCGCTGGACAGCGCGTTTGCGGGGTATATCGTCATCTCCGATCATCTGAAGGAAGACAGCAAAAGCGCCGTCGAAGCGCTCAGAAAGCTCGGTATCCGGCGGCTCGTCATGCTCACCGGCGACAGTAAAGCCGTCGGCAGTCAGATCGGCCGCGATCTGGGTCTGGATGAAGTGGCTTCGGAGCTGCTGCCCCACCAGAAGGTCGCGGAGCTGGAAAGGCTGGACGCGTCAAAGCCCCGGGGCGGCAAGCTTGTTTATGTGGGCGACGGCATCAACGACGCGCCGGTGCTGGCGCGGGCGGATGTGGGGATCGCCATGGGCGGCGTCGGCTCCGACGCGGCCATCGAAGCCGCCGATATCGTTATCATGACCGATGAGCCCTCAAAGCTTGTCACCGCCGTGAAAATTGCAAAGCGCACGCACCAGATCGTCTGGCAGAACATTGCTTTCGCCCTGGCCGTCAAGCTGATCGTCCTGGCCCTGGGCGCCGGCGGAATCGCCACCATCTGGGAAGCCGTTTTCGCCGACGTCGGCGTCACCGTCATCACAGTCTTAAACGCAATGCGTGTTTTAAAGACAAGCAAATTATAAACGCATTTCGCAGGGGGCGGTGACCACATCGCGCCCTGCGAGAACAAACTTGAATATAAAAAACTCCTGGTGTATGATATTTCCATTCAGCCCGAATATGGAAGGAGCGGAATTGATGACCGGTAAAAAGTACGGGAGCTATGTCTATAGGATTGACATTCATATCCCCGCCGGCATGCCCCACGGTCCCCTGAACTTCAAGCGCGTCGACAAGCCGGTGTTCTTCCAGTACGCATTGATGTCGGGCCACTTCAATATCATCACTAAGGACGGAAACGAAATGTGGTGGGAAGGGCCAAACCGCCT
>JAAYBH010000068.1 GCA_012718935.1 Clostridiales bacterium | reverse complement strand
TGTTATTCCCGCTATGATTACCATTCTCATTTCCGTTGTGCTTTTCGTTACCCGGTTTATCAGGTGTGGCCGGCGCCGACGGAGTAAGGCTCGGCGAAACGGAGGGGGACACAGGGTCTTTGCCCGGGTTCGAAGACGGCGACACATCAGTGCCGTCTTTATCGTTCTTGTGCTCATTTTTAAGTTCAGAGATTTTTTTCTGAATTTCCGCTATTGTCGCATTTTTATAGTCCTCTGTTCTGATCGCGGGGTCAAGAGACTGCAGCTTCTGTATAAGATTCAGCTTGCCCGGCGTGATACCGAGTGCGGCGGCCTCGTCACGTCTGTCCAGAGAGATATGGTCCGATTCGATGGTTACAGCTGTGTCTTCGGATTTGACAGCTTCTTCAGCACCTACCAACGCGAGCTTTTCAAGCTCTTCGGCTTTATCCTCATTGTTTGTCTCAACGGTAACTGAAATGAAGGTCGAGCCGTCGTTTTTGATGAAACCGCTTTTTGACGCAGCTTTGACAATCTGCCTGACTGCGCTTTCGACATTCGTGTTTTCAAGCGATAAGCCGGCAATGACCTTTTCTCCGTCCGTATTGTAAGGCAAGACTGTCACGACCTTGCCGAAAGCATTGACTCCGAGCTCAATGCTTGGATTGATGTCAATGGAAATAAACGATGTCGGTGTTTGATAATAGGAGTAACCTCCGATGGGCAGCGCCAGCACAAGGACAGCGGCGCAAGCGGCCATAATCAGCCTTTTCATATGAATCGGCTTTTTGCCGCTAGCGGGCGTCTCGCAAATTGCAGCGTTATCCGACTCGGAACGACGTATAAATTCTATAGTCTTTTGCTTCAAGTCTTCCTCAGCCTTAACCTGATCAAAAACCTTTTTAATAATATCTTCCACTTTTATAACTCCAGTTTTTCCTTCAGGATTCTTCTCGCCCTGTGCAGCTGTGAATATACGGTATTTTCATTTATCTGCAATATTTTGGATAACTCGGGCACTGAGTAACCTTCGTAATAATAGAGATACATAACATTCTTAAATTTTTGCGGAAGCGCCAGAATCTCATGCATAACTTCATTTTCAGTTTCATCCTCAAAAGTCAATTCAGTATCATCAAGGGGACAAACCCGACTTCTGAAGAAGCTTTTATGGAGATCCTTACACTTGTTGATGGTGACTCTGATGAGCCAGGCCTTTTCATGAGCGTCGCTGTCAAAGCGCATCTCATACCTAATGAGCTGAAGAAAAACATCCTGGAAAATATCCTCGACATCAGAACTGTTTTTGAGGTGTACGTAACAGATCCGACGTACCATGTCTGCGTATTTCTCAATCGCTCCAACGATGCGCTCATTTCTGTCCTGTTCGGTTTTATCCATTGGTTTGTCCCCTCTGCTCCTAATACGATTCATCAAGCCGTTTTCTTGCAGGCATATATAATTTCTAAGGCAGCTGACCCGACAGAGCCGGCGCTGCCATAAAAAAGCCTGTACTGGTATGATCAGCTGATGAACAGCGAGTAGAATATTTTATAGGTCTTTTCCATACCCTCCATAAACGGCGTATACGTAAAATCAAACGTATCGGCAATTTTGTGCCCGGAATAGAGCACATCTTCCGTCAGCGGGAAGGGAAGGGGGATGTTATCATCCAGAACCTCCTCGACGGTCACGGGCCGCGTCATAAAGGGACCGCCGTTGAATTTCTCAAACGCCTCCAGGAGCGAGGAATAGGTAATCTCCTCAGGGGCTGAGAGGTTGAATATTTCGTTATAAGCTTTTTCATTTCCGATACAGATTTCAAGGATGCGCGCGATGTCAAAGACATAAACCATGTTAAAACGCGCCGTCGCATCGACAGGTACGGGCACGACGTGGCCGCGGGCAATCAGCTCGACAAAATAAGATTCTCTGGCGGAGTAGCTGAACGGCCCGTAAATAAACGTCGGGCGCATGATCGTATACGGAATATCAAGAGTTTTGCATGTTCTGATCGTCTCCTGCTCCAGCAGGATTTTGTTATATATGTAGTCCGACACTCTGCCGCCTTCGGATTTTGTGACCACCGGATCGCCTTCCTTTTTGATTTGATGGTCGTACGGCTCATAAACACTTGCCGTTGAGAAGACGATATACTGCCTGACCCGGCCTTTGAGCGCCTCCAGAATCGAGCTCACCTCACCGGGATTATAGGCGGGGAAGTCGATCATCACGTCAAATATCATATCGGCGGGGAGGAGACGGGCAACCATTCTGGGGCTGTGCCTGTCACATTTATACTCCTTGACACCCTTAAGATTCAACGGGAACTGCCCTCTGTTGACAACATGAAGCTCGTAGTCCTCATTTTTGGACATCTGAATGCAAAACACGCGCCCGGTAAAAGCGCTGCCGCCGATAACAAGAACCTTCTTACTCATGATAAATCGCCTCCTTATTCATATTGCGCCGGTAGTGAGCGCAGAAAATCATTCTGAATGCTGTTTTGGATCTCCTCGCCGTGGGTTGTCAGGAACCAGTCATCGGTAAAAGCCAGCTGCTGACGCCGGAGCTCTTCGGCGAGCAGCGCGCAGATTTCGGCGACATCACCCTGCAGCGCCTTGTAGGATTGTGTATCAAGTGTGCACAACCGAGCGATTTCATTGAGTTTGACACCGACTGCCGTGCCGAGGATCGGCAGCTCCGTCATTTTTCTGTAAGCCCATTTATAGTAAGGCCGGTAGATCCTGTTCAGGAGAAAAGCCGCTGAAATGACGTTATCTGAAAAGCGCGTCAGGACACTTCTAAACGTCACCCAGTCCTGTCTGAGATAGCAGCGGCTCAGATTATACTGGCCGGTCTGCGCGATGGCCATGCAGCGCGCCGCGAGCTTCTTTTTGCGGAGATCTTCAGGATAATAGCCCAGAAGCTTCCGACGGGTCGCTGAAAAAAATCCGCCGTTATCGATAAAAACCCCGCCGTTGACGGCCATAGCCAGATTTTCCTCCGGTATGCGGCGCCAGTCCTGAATTTCGTCCGGTCCGTCAGGATATCCGATCAGACTCTTATAAAAATCACCGGCTGTCATGACGCCGATTCCGGCGCCGTATTGGGAACGTGTTCTCGGAAAAGCCGGCGGATTTGCTGCAAACAAGCGGTCTTTCCACTCCCGCAGTGCGGGTATGGCGTTGCGGTCGCCTTCCGGGACCCATAAAAAGAAGTCAACGCCCCAGTCGTGGTCACGGGAAATTTCGTCATCATATCCAAAGCATTCCGAACCGTTGCCCACAAGACCAGCGGCCAGGCGCTCATACAGGTCCGGATAAGCCCGTCTCAAAGGCGGCTCGGCAACATCAAAAAAGTACCGGCGGCTGAGTTCCATTCCATTCATAAGGCCCTTACCTTTAACGCGAGCCTGTCTACAGAAACCCGGGCATCCTTTGTCTGGGAATGCTCAGCTCCGAGGATTCCCTCCGTCAGCGATAACGCTGATTTCATATGCTGCAGCGCGGATTCGGGCTCGCCAAGCGCTTCGTATACCATTGCTATGTGACGCTCGCCGGCGGCGTATTCAATGTTTTTTCCGAAGAACCTGTCGGTCAGCTCCAGCGCCCTGCAGAAGAGCTCCAGTGCCTCGCGAAAACGGCCTGCGCCGTAAAGAAGAGACGCCTTTGTCGACAGCGCCGCAGCGTGGTGGACGTCCGGCTGACTCATGTTGTCATACAGTCTGAGCGCCTGGTCGATCAGCTTCTCGGCGTCGGACGGCGCGCCTGCTTTGAAACGTATAACGGCGAGGTTGTTGAGCGCCGTGGCGATTTCGTGATCGTTCGACACTTTTTCGAGCATGAGCCGGTAAGCTTCATCTGCCGATTCATAAGCTTTTTCGTAATCGCCTATATCTTGATAAGCCAGAGCCAGGTTGTTCAGTACGCCCGCATAAGCATAATCGTCCGTCAAACCCGAGCCGGCCAGCATCTCCTTTGCTTCAATGAAAAGGGAAACAGCGCTTTTGGGTTTGCCCATCAGCCTGTAAAGTCCCGCCAGGTTGAGTAAAACTGTCGCATACTGGGCGGATGGGTTCATGCCGTTTTGTTCAAGCACCAGAAGAGCCTTTTCAAACTGCTCCGCCGATTCCTTATAGCGGCTGACACCCCGATAAAAGCCCGCCAGCTCATTGAGGACAGCGGCATATTCGGGACTGGTTTCTTTTTGCGAGGCCTGAAGCTCGCGCAGATGCTTTCTCATGTATTCTTCGGCAGCCGTCTGATCGCCGGACTGATACAGCTCGTCGAGCCTCTCATAAAACGCGTTCATAGCTGCGTCTGGCAGCCGCCGTCACAGCCGAATGGAGCGACGACGCCTATATGGTCCATACGCGTCTTTATGGAGGCTTCGGCCTCATCCAATGTCTTATACCCGTAATGCTTCACAGAGTTCTCTAAAATTGCCCGGGCCAGCGGTTTGCCGTCCTTCTCCAGCGCAAGCAGGTGATTTGTCAAAAGACGGAGCGTATTGACGGAATATGTGAGCAGCTCCCCCAACTGATACGTTTCAATCGATATCACACCGGAAAAATCGGATACAGACCGGAGCGGCCTACCCGAGCCAGTCACGCAGGGATATCGGTCAAAAAGCGCCGCCGTCTGTTCCAGCAGCTTATCGGATATTTCGCAGGCCAGCTCGACAACCTGTTCGTCCGGCACGGGAATCCGCTTTATCAGTTCGCCGTACTGGGCTGGTGAAGCGCATTTCATCATATGAATGTATTTCTCCGACACCAGATTTCGTCCGTCCAGGACGGCGTTCAGCAGATCATCGAGATAACTCAGGCATGCCTCCCGGGACCATGCCTCAAATTGTCCCCGGCGCATCCCTGTAAACGTGAAGCGGTCCTCCTGGCAGGACGCCCGCGGGCCGCCCGCGTTGACCGCCTGAAACATATCCCACTCCAACGAAATCATCTTGTCAATGATCGCATCTTGCTCCATCGCATCGTCGAATCTATCCATAAAGGGCCCTCCGGAAATCGCTATATTAGTCAGAATACACTAATTAACAATCAGTATACAGTAAAATAAATACGTGTCAATAAGGTTGTATAAGTCGAAATAAGATTCTACAATTTGTTCGTGACATAATATAAAAAGTCCGGGTTTTCATGCCCGGACTTCCTTCAGTCCTTTTAGCATCCTTTCAGCATGTCATTCATATCGTACATGCCTGTTTTTTTGATGCCTGCGAGAAATTTCGCGGCTTTGACGGCGCCGGCGGCGAAGACTTCCCTGGAGTAGGCCGTATGCTTGATTTCAATCACTTCGTCAAGGCCAGCGAAGATGACCTCGTGCTCGCCGACGATCGTACCGCCCCGGACCGAGGAAATGCCGATTTCGTGTTCACCGCGAGGCTGACGGACACTTTTTCTCTCATAGACAAATTCAGCTTCATAGGGGAGTGCGTCTCTTGCGGCCTCGGCAAGCATCAATGCGGTGCCGCTGGGAGCGTCTATCTTGCGGCGATGGTGGCGCTCAACAACCTCCACGTCGTAACCGTCTCCTAAAAAGGCAGCGGCACGCCGGATGAGATCGACAGCGAGATTGATGCCTATCGACATGCTTCGGGATTTAAAAACAGGAATTTTTTCGGATGCCGCGTCTATGGCTTTGAGCTGCTCATCACTATGGCCTGTTGTACATACGACAAGCGGCATATGCTTGGACGTGCAGTAGCGGAGTAGTCCCTCAAGTGCCGACGGATTTGAGAAATCCACGACGACATCTGAAGCCCCGGCGAATTCCAAAGGATCAGCATATACGGGAAACGAGTCCAGCTTTGCCGCGTTAATATCAAACCCCGCGACAACCTCAATATCAGGATCATTGGCTGCGATCCGTGCCACGGCACGGCCCATATAACCGTTGCAGCCCGAAATGACCATCTTCAGCATGTTGGTACTCCTCAACTCATTATTCGGCAAGTCCGAGCTTCTTCATGGATGTTTTCAACTTCTCATAATTTGCAGGATCCATATCGCACAGCGGCAGGCGCGGCTCGCCCACATCCATGCCCATCATATTCATCGCGTTTTTAACCGGTATTGGGTTCACCTCGATAAAAAGCTTTCCCATGATATCGAGGTATTTGTAATGGAGCCCGGCGGCGCGCTTGAAATCACCGGCAAGGCAATACTTGGTCAGCTCCGCCATAAACTCGGGCAGGATATTGGCCACGACGGATATGACGCCCTTGGCGCCAATGGACATCATCGGCAGAGTTTCGTCGTCATTGCCGCTCCAGACATGGAAATCGTCGCCGCAAGCAGCGATCGTTGCGTTAATAAGCGAGAAGTTCCCTGACGCCTCCTTGACGCCGTTGATATTCGGGTGCTTTGAGAGCTCCCGATACGTGTCGGCAGTACAGCTCAGACCAGTGCGTCCGGGGACGTTATACATGATTAAAGGGATGCCGATCCGGTCGGCAATATACGTATAATGCCGGACAAGGCCGCGCTGGGTTGTTTTGTTGTAATACGGAGTGACGGACAGCAAAGCATCCGCGCCGGACTTCTCGGCCTCCTGAGAGAGCATCACGGCGGCCATCGTGTCGTTGCTGCCGGCACCGGCGATGACCTTGACGCGTCCGGCTACATACTTGACGCAGAAATCAACGGCTTCCATATGTTCTTCAAGGGACATGGTAGAGCTTTCTCCCGTTGTTCCGCAGATGGTGATGGCGGATGTTCCGCCCTTGATTTGAAAATCAATTAGCTCTCCGAGCTTCTTATAATCAATATTTCCGTCCCTGAAGGGGGTGACGATGGCAACGGATGAACCTGTAAATACGGGTATCTTCATATTGAACCTCCTCAAAGCAGTTGTTATTTCATGTAGCCTTCCGCACAGAGCAGCTCCGCCATCAGAACGCCGCCGCCTGCGGCGCCGCGCAGCGTATTATGACTGAGACAGACAAATTTTACATCGTACTGAGTGTCTTCCCGCAGACGCCCGACGGAAATCGCCATACCGTTTTCCAGCATGCGGTCCAGCTTCGTCTGAGGGCGGTTTTCCTCCTCAAAATAGTGCAGGAATTGCTTCGGCGCAGACGGCAGACCGAGCTCCTGAGCGCGCCCCTTGAAGGCTGCCCAGCGTTCTTTGATAATGTCGATGGACGGCTTTTTTTCAAAGGAGGCAAATACAGCGGCCATGTGTCCGTCCGAGGCGGGAACGCGGAGGCATTGGGATGTGATTGACGGGGAAACGGCTGTTTCAATGACGCCGCCATGAATTTTCCCCCACACCTTCAGCGGTTCCCGCTCGGATTTATCTTCCTCGCCGCCGATGTAAGGGATCACATTATCGATCATTTCAGGCCAGGATTCAAAGGTTTTCCCGGCGCCTGATATCGCCTGGTATGTGCAGGCAAGAATTTTTGTCAGACCAAATTCTTCCTTGAGGGGATGCAGGGCAGGGACATAGCTCTGGATGGAGCAATTTGATTTGACCGAGATGAATCCACGCTCTGTCCCCAGTCGTTTTCGCTGACTGTCAATGACTCTGATGTGTTCGGGGTTGATCTCCGGGATGACCATCGGAACGTCGGGCGTCCAGCGGTGAGCGCTGTTGTTGGAGACTACGGGACACTCCGCCCTGGCGTAAGCTTCCTCAAGGGCTTTGATCTCCTCCTTCTTCATATCAACGGCAGAGAACACGAAATCCACGGCGCCGGCGATCTCACTGATATCCGTTTCGGCTGTTTTAACAACCAGCTTTTTTGCGGCTTCCGGCACAGGCGCCGGCATAAACCAGCGTCCGGCGACGGCCTCCTCATATGTTTTCCCGGCCGAACGGCTGCTCGCCGCAACGACGGTGAGCTCAAACCATGGATGATTGTCAAGCAGCGAAACAAAACGCTGACCGACCATACCCGTGGCGCCGATGACTCCAACTTTGTATTTTTTCATAATGTACCTCCCGTAAACCGTGACCCTCCCATAAGAGTAAGAGCAACGATAAAAAATAAACCAGCAGGCTAGTCAACCGGCTGATTTTGTAATATAATGTCGATAAAATTATCAACAGGTCATATTTCAAAAGCAGTCAGCACTCCACCGTCTTCAGGTGACAGTCGCCGGGCTCTTAACCCGGAAACCAGGAAGTCATCTCCGTTAATCACATTCCTTCGGCAGTCTGCCCTTTTACAGCGGGTCATTGGATAAACGGATTCCTCACCGCCGTTACTTATGAAGACTGCGCCTCTGCGCTTCATTTGATTAATTATACATATTAGCATAGAAGCAAAATTGTGTCAACGTTTTAGCACTGCTTTTAGCCCTGCATTATATAATTATTCGAGTTCTCCGACGAAAGGATCCTGTATGAAGAAAACGGCAAAAATTCTTATTCTGTGTGTGTTAACCTTATCGATTGTGTTATCGTCCGCGGTACGGCAGAAAGCGGAAGCCTACACGCCGCGTTTTTCGACGATCAAGGTCGGCCTTTACTGCGGCTCAAACACGCTTCCTTCGGCAAATCTGCAGAATGTGACAGGCCTGGGAAGCGGATTTCAGTTTGGGATTCTGGACGCGAGCAGACAATTCGTCCCCACCGGCGCGGTCATTCAGGAAACGAAAATTTCAATGCTCCGCGACAGAAACATGGTATATAACGGTGCTGAGAACAAGTATGAACCGGGTACGGAAGGCAGCGTTGTGGTCGGGTGCTACCATATACAGATGAATCAGGCATACGGTTCATATCATGAGGCGCTGGCAGCAGCCGGTGCTTATTCGTCCGGCTTCGTCAAGTATTCCGGCGGAAATTTCCTTGTCTGTGTCGGCAATTATTTGTCCGCCGAGGAGGCAACGGCCGCCATGAACGCGAATGGGATGACAGGCTGCGCCGTCAATTGCGGGACATCGAGCACCGTCACTGTTGTCAAAACGGGTACGAACACCATCCTGTTTGAATTTGAGTACGGCGGTACATATGACCTCGTCGTCATGCCCGTGTCGCCGGACGGTACGAAATGCCAGACCTGGTTTAAAGGTTTAAAGTATTATGGCGCATTCATGTATTCGAGAAAAGGCGGCGAGGATCTGACAGTTTATAACTGCGCCGAGCTTGAGGACTACGTCAAGGGCGTCGTTCCCTGGGAAATGTTCAATTACTGGCCTCTGGAGGCGCTCAAGGCACAGGCTGTGTGCGCCAGGACATACGTCGTTGCCAATATCGGGAAGCACGGCGATTACGATCTCTGCCCGACGGAGCATTGTCAGATGTACCAGGGCACCAGCAAGGCAACCGCCGCAACGGACGCAGCTGTCGACCAGACAGCAGGGCGTTTTCTCACGTATAACGGCCAGCTCTGCACGGCGTACTACGCCTCAAGCGACGGCGGCGCAACCGAGAACAGCGAGAACGTTTGGCCGGATACCGTCCCGTACCTTCGCGGCGTCATTGATCCCTACGAAGCAGAAATCGCTTCGTTGGCGCCGGGTTACAATTGGACGGTCACCTACACTTCTGAGGAATTAACGAAACGCCTGCGCAGCAAAGGTTATAATGTAGGGACGATCCTGAGCCTTGATATAACGGAATTAACGAATACGGGAAATGTATACAAGATAACGCTGACAGATTCAAACGGCGTCAGCAGGAGCTTTACAAAAGGGGAGCAGATCCGCTTGATACTTGGTGTCAAATCAATACGCTTCACGATCAACGGCGGTTCGGCTTCCGCAGACATCTATGTCAATGACGCCGGCGGGAAGATTTCCGGCGGCCTGCAGTCCTCCTATGCCATCGGCGGCAGCGGTTTAAAGGAAATCCTCGGTCAGTACAAGCCGTATGCGATTACTGGAAGCGGTGAAACCGTCCAGGTGGGGACGGAACAGCAATCGTCAACGCCGGGAGTGTTTGTTATTCAGGGCACGGGACATGGACATAATATCGGCATGAGCCAGTGGGGCGCTTATTCGATGGCGAAATTCCACGGCATGACCTATGATCAGATTCTGCAGTTTTATTTTACCGGAGCCATTGTCGAATGAAAAAAAGCGAATTCAAATACGAACTTCCAACAAGACTGATTGCCCAGACGCCCCTCGACCGGCGTGACGATTCAAGGCTGATGCAGCTTGACAGAAGGACGGGGGAAATCAGCCACCGCTATTTTTTCCAGCTGCCCGACCTGCTGAGAGAAGGTGACTGCCTCGTTCTGAATGATTCCCGTGTCCTGCCGGCCAGGCTTTTCGGGAAAAGAGCCAGCGGCGGCGCCGTCGAAGTCGTCCTCCTCAGGGACAGGGGCGACCGGCTCTGGGAGTGCCTGACGCGGCCGGGTCGAAAAACAAAGGTAAACACCCGGCTTGTTTTCGGAGAGGGCGAGCTGTCAGGCACTGTGGAGGACGAAATCGAAGGCGGCAACAGACTCATACGTTTTAATT
>JAAYBH010000507.1 GCA_012718935.1 Clostridiales bacterium | reverse complement strand
TCCGGATTCAGGCGGCGGGGAATGTTGCTGATGGTTTTAACGTTCTCAGTTACGTCCTCGCCGAACCTTGAATCGCCGCGCGTCAGAGCGCGTACCAGGACGCAATCGTTCTTGCCTTCGAGCTTCTGATATAGAATGGAAATTGAAAGTCCATCCACTTTGTCTTCAACACAGTAAAGCGCATCCGGGTTTTTTGCCAGGAACTGCTGAACCTCTTCTTGTGAAAATACGTCCTGCAGGGAAAGCATGGGTACGGCGTGCTCAACCTTCGCAAAGGTACTTTGCGGCGCGCCTCCTACTTTTTGAGTGGGAGAGTCCTTGTCGGCCAATTCAGGATATTGCCTTTCAAAATTTCGAAGCTCTTTAACCAGCAGGTCATATGCGGCGTCAGAAATTTCAGGCGCATCCTGATTGTAGTACAAATCGTTGTGACGCCCGATTTCATGGCGAAGCTGGATAATTCGCTCCTTAGCATTTGTTTGACTCATTTGATAATTCCTTTCAAAAGAATATATAAGACTTAGCAACAATGCTCCGAATCATCATTGCCAAGCCTCTGTGTACAGTATGTTATTTTCCCTTGTCTCTGACAAAAAAGAAAGCGTACACTATTCATGCACGCTTTCCTTTAAGCAGCTTCTTGTTCTTCGCCGTATTCGATAAATCTCTGGAAGCAGAGGTAGGATACCGGCATTAATGCTTCTGCTTTTGCCATTGCGGTCGGATTGTCCATGTTCTGCAGCATAAACCTAAAGGCCTCTGCCCAGCACTCATCGGCGCCGGCGCCTGCATATTCGCCCGTCAGGGCTACTGTTCCTTTGTAATCGTGCTCCCAAATAACGGGGAGTGTTTCTTTCTCCATTTCATACACGGAAACAAGGACGTGGCCGAATTCGTGATACAGAGATGTACGGTCTCCCTGAACAGGGAAGAGAACGATGCGTTTGTCGCTGCCGTGTTCCTGCGTGACGCCGCCCAGGTAAAATCCATCAGGAACATGCTTCCGGGTGTATTTATAGACGTTGTCCGAAATGACCAGCTTGAACCCTGATTTATTGAAGATGTCTATGAACACATCAGGCAGCTTTTTTGCTTCATCCGAAACTCTCTGATAAAGCTCCTGAACAGTTTCGCTGTTGCCGTCAACGACGACTCTGTCAAACCTTTCTAAACCGTCTATTTTTTCGATTTCGTTAGGGAGGACGTGAAAAGATTCAGTTGACAGCTTTCCGGGAAAGATGGCGTCCAGCGGATTGAGGCCGTCCTGATAGCAGAGGACCCCGATGGCTATCACCATAATAATGATAACCGCTAAGCCTGTTCTTATAAAGTATCTGGCGAATTTCATTGTTTTCGCCTCCTTTCTGGTGTTCAGCGCAAGGTTTTTGCAAGCATTTTTGTTTGACTGAAGATTAAGTTGGCTTCATAAGCTTTTGTGCTATGCAGGCTTCGAGCAGCAGCTTCTTTATCCCGACTCTGTCAAATTCAACGATGATAGTACCGTTCGGATTGATTGCCTGTACGACACCGCTTCCAAACGATACATGAATAACGTGGACGCCCTCTCGAAAACCAGCGCTTGCGGCGTCAGGCTGAGCTTTTTTAAATTTGCTTATTGCCGGCGACATGATTTCGGCTGCCGCATCAATTTCCTCTTCCGGCTCCGCTCTCTCATCTCTTTTTGTGCGAAGGAATTTGCCAATAAATCGTGACGGTGCGGACGTGCCTCCGAAAATCGTGCGATAGGTCAAAAATGTAACGCGGTGCTTTGCTCTTGTCACGCCGACGTAAAACAGTCTTACCTCTTCTTCGTACATCGAACCTAAGCCGCCCTGGTAGCTCATCTTACTAGGAAGAATAATATCCGTTGCGTCCATA
>JAAYBH010000506.1 GCA_012718935.1 Clostridiales bacterium | reverse complement strand
TCGGGCAAGTTGGATGCTCTTGTTGATGGTTTTATAAAGCGGCTCAAGGACGGAAAAAAGGTATTCGCCGTCGCCCGTCAGCGCCATACCCTGATTGCTGCTTTTAAACAGGCGCATGCCAACGCCTTCCTCGAATCTTTTTAGCGTTTTGCTGAGCGACGGCTGGGAAGCATACAGCGTCTCGCCCGCTTTTGACAAATTCAGGCATTTTGCGACTGTTAAAAACGTTTCAATCTGTTGAAAAGTAATATTGTACAGAACATAATACCTCCCTTGTGCAATATTAACGAAAAATGGCCCTTTGACGGTTATCACCATGCCCTTTAGGTTATAATAGCACATTAATTGTTAATGTACAATACTTCGATTATGTATTATAAACAAAATATGATGTTAAATGAACAGTGCTTTTTGAGTGACAAAATTAGATAGAAATGTGCCGGGACTTGATTGATGTATGAAAATTTACTCAATTGTGTCTTTTTGTTTGATGTCCCAAATTTGGCAAACTTTACATTCAGGCACAGCATTAAGCTGCAGCGATAGCATATGCGGGGGGTGAGTGGTTGTTGTGTTAAAAACGCAACAAGGCAAAGGGGTCAAGCGATAGCCGGATCATTCAGGCTCTCGTAAAGTTCGAATGAGGAGTGAATATTTTGGGAAGCGAAAAAGGATTACGTAAGTTTTTAAAATCAAAAGAGTTTACGCTGCTGGTCATACTCGTCGTATTGGTCGCGGTGTATACGGTCTTGTGCTCGCTGGCGGGAAAGAATTTTTTAACAATGGATACCTTGATGGCGATCATCAACAGCATTGTTATCACATCGTTCCTCGCCATGGGTGCCGGTTGTCTGCTCTTAACCGGGAAAATGGACCTGTCGGTTGTATCGATTGGTTGCGTGGGCGGCATCTTTGTCACCCTGGCACTGAAAAACTGGCTGTGGCCGTGGCCGGTCGCCGTCATTACGGCGCTGATCATCTGCGGCGTTCTCGGTATTGTCAACTCGGTGCTTGTCAACGAGTTCAATATGCAGCCATTTATCGCAACGATGGCAAGCAACTACGTATTTAAAGGCATCCAAATGTGGATCAGCTGGGACTATAAGAATAATTTGGCGCCGAATATCGCCATTAACCATCCGTTCACAAACTGGCTCGGCACAAAACAACTGTTCGGATTCATACCGATCACAATAGTGCTCATGTTGATCTTCTTTGTAATTTATGGGGTGATGCTGAAAAAGACGAAATTCGGAGCGCAAGTCTACCTTATTGGCGGCAACCCGATGGCGGCACGTCTTTCCGGACTGAACCCGAAGAGAATATCCTACATCATGTTCGCAAATAGCGGTATGCTGGCCGGTCTTACCGGTATCGTCTATGTGGCCCGGACGGGTCAGGCAAACCAGCTGATGCTGGCGACCAATCAGTTTACCGGTCTGATCGCGGCCATGCTCGGCGGAATCTCCTTCTTCGGCGGCAACGGCGGTATGGTGGGCGTCTTTATTGGTTTATGCATCCTGAACACCTTCAGTACGGGTATGTCTATCCTTAACTTTGATACATATTGGTCTGCTCTCCTGCAAGGCGTCGTTCTCGTCGTCGCGTTGACGCTTGATCTCGGCCGCGGCAAGAAGATAACGAAAAGCGTCAGTAAAAAGGTAGACGACGAACCTGAAAAAGTTGCAGGGAAGGTGGGCAGCGGCAAATAAGCCGCCGCTTTTATGGAGGTGAATGATATGGAACAATACTTGGAATTTAAAGGAATCGGAAAAGCATATCCCGGCGTTCAGGCGCTTAAAGACATCAGCTTTAAAGTTACCGGCGGCAAGGTCATGGCCCTCGTCGGCGAAAACGGCGCCGGAAAATCAACGCTCTTGAAGATACTCAGCGGAGACGTGAAGCCGGATGAGGGGCAATTGATCCTCAATGACAGTGAAATAAAGTTTGAAGCCCCGGTCCAGGCGCTCGGAGCGGGAATCAGCGTAATCTATCAGGAGCGGCAGCTTGTACCGTCCGTAAGCGTTATGGAAAACATTTATGCCGGCGACCTGCCGGTGGGGAAACTGGGGCTCTACAGCAAATCTGATCTTAAAAAGAAGGCCCAGGCGCTTATTGATAAGTTCGGGCTTCCGATCAATCCAGCGGCAACGGTCGGTTTTTTACCGGTTGCCTATCAGCAGATGGTTGAAATTATGAAGGCGTATCGTCGAGATTCGGCGGTTATCGCTTTTGACGAACCAACGGCGCCATTGACGGACAAGGAGATCGCCATACTGTTCAAGCTGATCAACCAGCTGAAGGAAGAGGGCAAGATCATCCTGTATGTCTCCCACCGGATGAACGAGATATTCCAGGTCACCGATGAAATTGTTGTTCTAAAGGACGGACGGCAGGTCAAATCGTTCAATACCGCCGAGACGAACGAGCGGGAGCTCATTAAAGCGATGGTCGGACGCGACATTGGCGATACATATTCCAATCTTAAGCGCAACGACTCAATCGGCGACGTGCTTATGGAGGTTAACAATCTCAACACGAATGTGATAAGTGACATCAGCTTCAAGCTGCGCAAGGGCGAGGTCATCGGCTTTGCCGGTCTCGTTGGCGCCGGGCGCACCGAAGTGGCAAGAGCGCTGTTCGGCGTAGACCCAATCCTTTCCGGAGAGGTCAAAATAGAAGGCCGGCCAGTTAAGCTCAGAAGTCCAAGAGAAGCAATCGACCAGGGTATCGCATTGTGCCCAGAGGACCGTAAGGAGCAGGGGCTCATTCTCTGGAACTCAATCAAGGACAATGTGTGTATGCCGGTTCTGGGCAAGCTAAAAAAAGGCCTGTTCATGGACGAGAAAGCGAAGGAGGATTTGACTCTCGCAGCTGTCAAGCAGTATTCGATCAAGACGACAAATATTGATAAGAGGGTTATGGAGCTGTCGGGCGGAAACCAGCAGAAGGTTATCCTGGGCCGCTGGACGTCTGAAAAGGTCGTCACGAAGATCCTCATTCTGGATGAACCGACAAAGGGCATCGATGTCGGGACGAAAGCGGAAATCTATCAGATGGTATGCGACTTCGCCAAGCAGGGCATCGGCGTCATCTTCATATCATCGGAGCTGACGGAAGTCATCAACGTGGCGGACACCATTATCGTCATGCATAATGGACATATCACCGGCCAGGTCAGCAGGCAGGATGCCACGGAAGAAAATGTTCTGGCCATGGCCATGCTGGATTGAGGAGAGAAAACATGGAAAAAAGAGGTATATTTAATACTAAAACCTTCGGACTCGTCATCATTACGATCGCGTTGACAATTGTTATATATCTGATCAGTCCAAGCTTTCTGGCAAAAGGGAATGTGCGTAATCTGCTCAACACCCTGAGCTTCCAGGGCGTTATGCTGGCGGGTATCACGATTCTGCTTTTAAGCGGCAACTTTGATATGTCGGCGGGCGGCGTCGGCGCGCTGTCCATGTTGATTTTCGGTCTTTTTGTACAGACAATGAAGCTTCCTCTCGGAGTGGCGCTGATCGCCGGTCTTTTGACAGGCGTGATATGCGGCCTGATCAACGTGGTTTTGATTAATGTCTTCAATTTGCAGCCGTTCATTGCAACCATCGCCACCTCGTCGATTTTCGGTGGTATTGGAAACGTTGCTACACGCGGCAATTCCATAGCCATTAACGCCCCTGCCTTTACGGATATCGGAAAAATTGCTCTTTTCAAACTCATACCGTTCTTTTTCATCCTGATGGTCATCATCGTCCTGGCTCACACGTTCGTCCTGTATAGGACTCGGTTCGGACGTAGCATATACATGATCGGTGGCAACATGTTTGCCGCCCGGCTCTGCGGTCTGGATATCAAGAGAACCCGGACGTATCTGTACATATCCCAGGGCCTCATGTCCGCAATATCGGGCCTCATTTGGTGCTGCCTCAGAAAGCAGGCGAATCCCGGCGGTTTCACAGTCGCAGCCCCCAATATGCAGGCGATGATAGCGGCGCTTCTCGGCGGCATCTCGTTTATGGGCGGCGCCGGCGGCATCGGCGGCGCGGCGATCGGCCTTGTTCTGCTGAACATTTTCACAACAGGCCTGCTCATGATAAAAGCTCCAACGTTTATTACGACCATGATGCCCGGTATCCTGCTGATCATCGCCCTTTTAATGGATAATATTAACGCCATGCGCATGCGCCGCATCTTGATGGCAGCAGCTATTAAGCAGGGCGCGGTAGCCAAGAAGGTTTCCTGATCTCTTCCCCTTGTAATTCACTCTTAAGACACACCGTTTTTCGAGTGGTTAATATGTCAAATATGATAAGGAGGAAAAAAATGAAAAAAACTCTGGCAATTGTGCTCGTACTGTTGATGGCGGTTTCGCTGTTTGCATGCGGCACCAAAACACCGGGAGCATCCACAGCTCCCAGCGCAGCACCCACCTCTGCAGCCCCTGCGACAAACGCACCGCCCGTTTCACCGGAAGCGACCCAATCCAATACCGGTAAATACGGTGACGATCCCCTCGATAAGGTCGGTTTCTTTGATCCGGATTACGATTACAGCAAAAACGAGAGATATACGATCCAGTATATGACAGGTGCGACTGGTCCGCTCTATGATCAGTCCAGCGCAGCATTTGCTCTCTGGTGCGAAAAGATGAACTGCGACTATTCACCCATGTGGAGTTCCGGAAACGATAATGACGCGTTCCTCACAAACCTCCAGACCTTCATCAATCAGGGCGTCGACGGCTTCATATTCGACCCCGATGTCAACTCCTATATGCGCATTCAAGAGATCTGCGATGAAGCAGGCGTTTCCTGGATGGGCTTCATGTCTCCTGCGCAGAACATGGAAGCCGAAGGCACCCCGCTAATCCATCCCTTTGTCGGTTTCGACCACTATTGGTTCGGCCAGCAGATGGGCCTCAAGATGGACGAATGGATGAAGACGAAGTGGGCTGATGTCCCCAAGGAAGAGATCGGCTACATCTCCGTTGATTACTCCATGGCTGACGTTCTCCACTGGCGTACAACGGGTGCCCAGGATGCTTTCCTTGAGAAAAACCCGGATATGGCAAACCAATTCTTTATTGCTGACACCGTGACGACAGGCCCGACGCTTGACGGCGCCAACACGGTTGTCACAGCTGTGCTCTCCGAGCAGACGACATATACCCACTGGCTCGTATCCGTCCTCTTTGACGACATCGCCATGGGCTCCGCGGCGGCACTGGACTCCATGGGGTTCGATCCTGATACCGCAGTTGTCACGACAATCGGCGGCACATCCCTCCAGAATCAGTGGGATAATGGCATTGACGACTGCTGGCAGCTGGCGATCTTCACCCCGCAGACCATCTACGCTGAAGCCGTTGTTGGGGCTGTGTACGCCTTCATGACCGGCCAAGCGACGCCTGAGACCATTTGGCCGTCATGGGTCAATGAAAACGATCCGAAGTCAGCCGGTTATGCCGGAATGCTGCTGCCGTCCTACTGGATGACAAGAGAAAATTACCAACAGCTTCTCGAGTGGTCCGATGTCTATGCTGGAGCTGAGGAGTACGATTACGACGCTACGGGTATCACAAGGGAAACATACAACGCGCGTATGGATATCCCGGAATCCTACCATAAATAACGACTAAGGTTATATAAGAAGAAGGTAACAGGACGCCGCAGCATTCCGCTGCGGCGTCCGTCTTTGTCATCGTGTTGTTTTATTCTACTGTCACTGATTTTGCGAGATTACGGGGTTTATCGATACTGCAGCCCCGCGCGAGGGCCACATAGTAGGCGAAAAGCTGCATCGGGA
>JAAYBH010000505.1 GCA_012718935.1 Clostridiales bacterium | reverse complement strand
TTTTACCAGCCCTTCGGATAACTGAAATTACCGGTTTCATATGTAATGACGGCGTGGGGTATGCGTTCCACGGGGGTTGTGAAGCAGCTGATGTTGTAGCGCGCGGCGTCCGGGCGCATTTTGAAGGTGACTGTTGTATCCGTTCCGTCGCAGGAGACCGTGACGGGGCAGGGGTCGCTTCCAAGCAGCTTGCCCGCGGTCTGAACGAAGTCGTCTGCCGGAATCGTATTGAAGATCGTCACCGTACTGACGCCGTCCTCGTTCGATACCGTCATTCTTGGGACGGCCTCAGCGCCGGCAGGGGACTCATGTTCATTCCCCGGCTGCCCGGTAAAGGTCAAAAGCACCGAGCTGCCGTCGTAACAGACGCTTTTCAAACATTCAGGACGATTGATACCCACCGAAAAGCTCCGCTCCAGCGGCATAAAATATTCGCTGTCCGACCTGTTGAAACTGAAAGCGCCGTCAACGTCTGAATAACCGAACCTGAGAATTCTCGGGAATTGCTGATACCTGCCGGAGGTGGAAAGTCCCGTTGTCAGCACCGTCAGGGCTTTATCCGCAGTGATTTCAAACATGTCGGCGCGTATTAAGCCGCAGACAAGCGTCCGCTCTCCCGTTTTCCTGTCGAACCAGTCGAAGCGGGAAGCCTTGTCAAGCGGATCGTCGGGGCTGAAGTAATGCACCATTGTGTATGCTCCGGCATCCCGGATCTCTGCAACGAACAGGCCCCTGGCGGTATACATTTCCATGATATTTCCGTCGGTAAGGGGCTCGGACGGCGGAGCGGCAAGGTTCGGCGATACCTCCGCGGACGCGTCCGGCGAAGCTGTGCCGGTTTCCGCAGGCGCGGCGCTGGCATCAGGTGTCCCGGAAGCAGATGGTTGAAGGGACGCGCAGGCGGCAAGGATAAAAATGAGAGAGACGGCCAAAGCAATGACGTCAAGCATGGACGCGGCGCGTCTTCCCGCGGGTACCGTCCCGGCGCGTTTGGCTTTTATACTGAGCATATATCCGCTCCTCCTGAAAATCGCTTGAATCGTGTGTGCAACAAAGTTTAGACGAAGGAACAGGGGAATTGTTCCAAATATGGCGAAAGATTATTCTGCCCACCGGGCGAGCCCAGTGAGGATTGCCTCGGGAAACGCCGCGCCGTAAGGCTTTGCCTTCACGTCTTCAGCATTGCTTTTTAATGGAAACTATTGTATATTATATGTCGACAGGGCATATAAAACAATATATTAATTATAATAAAAGGGAAAAAAGGAAAATATTATCATGGCGCTGATTTGTTATACGGATTGCACGGCCTGCGGGAAGGCGCGCATCTTATGACGCGG
Source organism: Clostridiales bacterium (assembly GCA_012718935.1). Taxonomy (GTDB): domain Bacteria; phylum Bacillota; class Clostridia; order Oscillospirales; family Oscillospiraceae; genus Sporobacter. The sequence goes on along the minus strand of JAAYBH010000505.1, from coordinate 1,864 downwards.
CGGGAGCTGATCGATTACTGCCTGACATATACGGACGCGTATGAGGACTACCCCTTCGACGACATAAGCGACGCAGGGGCCTGGACGGTTATGCGCCACCGGCTTAATAAAAAGGGCTTCGCGTTCATCTACGAGCGCGAGGGCTTGTGCATCAATCTGAAGTGCGAGCCCCTGCGCGCCGATTTCCTGCGGCAGCTGTACGCAGGCGTCACCCCGGCTTACCATATGAACAAGGTCCACTGGAACACTGTTCGCATCGCTTCCGACGTGCCGGCCGAGGACCTGTACGGCATGATCGAGCACAGCTGGCAGCTGACCTTGGCCAAGAGCAAACATAACAGAGTGACCGCATAAAGGCAGCAGTAACTCACCGGCCTTTTCCGGCTGTATCGGCCGGAAAAGGCTTTTCTGTTTTAGCTGAAACAGGCTTTCTCTTTCTTTCCGGGATAAATTTACAAAAGCTATTGACAAGCAATCCTGGATATATTACATTGGGTGTACTAATACACATAGTACACCCAATACGCTTAACAAGGGAGGGGGAATATGCATCTATGATCAGCCTGAATTACAGGGATTCGCGTCCGATCTACGAACAGATCAAGGACGGGCTGCGAAAGCTGGTTGTCACGGGAGCGGTGCGCCAGGATGAAAAGCTGCCGTCGGTGAGGGAGCTTGCCACAAGCCTCGCCATCAATCCGAATACCATTCAGCGGGCTTACAGAGAGCTCGAAAACGAGGGGTATATTTATACCGTTTCCGGTAAAGGAACCTTTGCGGCACCCGCCCGGGAGCACAGCGGCGCCCGCTGCGAACTGCTCCTCCGGCAGCTTGACGAAGCTGCTGCGGAGCTTTTATATATGGGCTTCACAAAGGAACAGCTCAGAGAACGTATCGGGTTATCTGAAAACAATAAGGGGGACAGCGTAAATGATTGAGGTCAGAGGACTAGTAAAAAGCTTCGACAGCTTAAGGGCCCTTGACGGCGTCGACTTGACGGTGGAAGACGGCTCGGTTTACGGGCTTGTGGGTCCAAACGGCGCTGGAAAATCGACGCTGATACGCCATCTGGCGGGGATTTACAGGCAGGATAGCGGCGATATTCACACCGGTGGACAGCCGGTCTATGAAAATGAGGATGTCAAGTCGCGCATCGCATGCATCCCGGACGATATTAGAGCAGAATGCGCAAACATGGAACCTTTGTGATGGCTTGAATTTCCAAACTACGTTTCGCTCGTGCTGCCGATTTCAAGCAGGTTACCCTCCGGGTCGGCGACATAAAAGTTGCGGATGCCGAAGGAAAAGGTCATGGGTTCTCCGGTCGGAAATCGCACGCCCAACTTCGATAGCCGCTCATATTCCGCATCAACATCAGCAAAGCAGGGCAGCCACAGGGCAATTTCAAATGTCTGATTGATTCCCTTTGGATGGACGTAACGCTCCCCAATTGCCTGCGTGAATGCTTTCCTGCTGTACATGAACAAGGACAGGGCGCCGCTTGCCGTCTCAAACTCCGCGAAATCCCCGCCATTCCATTCAGTATGAAAGCCCAATATATCTCTGTAGAATCGAACCATACTGACCATGTCGCCGGCTAATATGCACGCGCCAACCCTTACGTCTCGTCCGATCAATGTCATCCATCTCCTCTCTGACTCCGGCAATGCATCAATACTGTGGCAGAAAGCCATCCCGTTAACAGCGCTGTACTTGCCATGAAAACCTGAGTGACCTGATTTCAGGCACTTCAAGGCAAAATAATACCACCTTCTGACAGAAACCATTCTATCATAAGATGGTACTAATTCTGGCAAAGGCACTAACTATTGATAAAATGCACCGCTCAAATCAAATCGTTAAA
>JAAYBH010000067.1 GCA_012718935.1 Clostridiales bacterium | reverse complement strand
TCGGAGCAGATATTCGCAAAGTTATTTATTACCGCCGGATTATTGAGTTGACAATGGAAATTTACTGTGCTATCATCGGATGCATTAAAGGCTGGGATGGAAAGCAAGTAGGAGCAATACGGCCCATTCAGAGAGCTGCCGGTTGGTGAAAGGCGCGGGGTGATTGCTTTGAATACGGTTCCGGAGCCGAATGCCGAAAGAGCTTAACCTAAGGCATTCCGCGTGTGCGCGTTACAGCACGGGAGTTTGAGAATTCATTGATCCTGAACTCCGTGAGTCCATAACCGCGAGGTTATGGAAATAGAGGTGGTACCGCGATGATTCGCCCTCTGTCCGATTGTAAAATTGGATAGGGGTTTTCTATTTATTGACTATTTCAAAAGGAGAGGATTTATATGAAACTATACGAGGAGCTTGTGGCTCGCGGGCTCATCGCGCAGGTCACCAGCGAAGAAGAAATTAAGGAATTAATCGACAACGGCAAGGCGACCTTTTATATCGGCTTTGACCCCACGGCGGATTCGCTGCATGTGGGCCACTTTATGGCGCTGTGCCTCATGAAGCGCCTGCAGATGGCGGGCAACAAGCCGATTGCCCTCATCGGCGGCGGTACGGCCATGGTGGGCGACCCCTCCGGCCGGACCGACATGCGCCGGATGAACACGGTGGAGACCTTGCAGTACAACAGCGAATGCTTTAAAAGGCAGATGAGCAAATTTGTCGATTTTTCGGAAGGCAAGGCTGTTATGGTCAACAACGCCGATTGGCTCCTGGACCTCAATTATGTTGAATTCCTTCGGGATGTGGGGCCGTACTTCTCGGTGAACAACATGCTCCGGGCTGAGTGCTACAAACAGCGCATGGAAAAGGGTCTGTCGTTTCTTGAATTCAACTACATGATCATGCAGAGCTACGACTTTTACGAGCTTTTCGTCAAGTACGGCTGCAACATGCAGTTTGGCGGCGACGATCAGTGGTCGAACATGCTGGGCGGCACGGAGTTGATCCGAAAAAAGCTGGGAAAGGACGCCCACTGCATGACCATTACGCTGCTTCTCAATTCGGAAGGCCAGAAAATGGGCAAAACCGTCGGCGGCGCCGTCTGGCTCGATCCCAATAAAACGAGCCCCTTCGAGTTTTTCCAATACTGGCGCAACGTCGGAGACGATGACGTCATCAAATGCCTCAAAATGCTCACCTTCCTGCCCCTTGAGGAAATCCGGGCGATGGAAGCCTGGGAGGGCGCCGAGCTCAACCGTGCCAAGGAGATCCTGGCCCACGAGCTGACGAGCCTCGTCCACAGCAGGAGCGATGCCGACAAAGCCCGGGAGACGGCACGCGCCCTTTTTTCAGCCGGTAATGCCGGTGAAATGCCGACCGTTGAGCTGACCGGGGACGACATGACAGACGGTGTGATCGATATTCTCTCCGTTCTTCAGAAATCCGGCCTGTGCCCGTCAAAATCGGAAGCACGCCGCGCCGTCGAGCAGGGCGGCGTCGAGGCCGGCGGCGAAAAAGTGACGGAATTTTCAAAGAGCTTTTCAGCCGCTGAGCTCTCAGGCGACGGAATCGTCGTCAAACGCGGCAAGAAAAATTTTAAGCGTGTTGTATTGATTTAGCTGTATGTTTGAAAGAAAGCACGGCATTCAAAACGAATGCCGTGCTTTTACACATGATTTCAGAGACTTTCTGGATATTAGCCCTGTCCGGCCAGCCCGTTCTCATAGGACTGGATCATTTTCTTGACCATCTGGCCGCCGACGCTGCCGGCCTGTCTGGAGGTGAGATCGCCGTTATAGCCTTGTTTCAGGTTGACGCCGACTTCGCCGGCTGACTCCATTTTGAAGCGGTTCATCGCGTCGCGCGCACTTGTATTAAGAATCTGGTTGCTTGAATTGTTGTTGCTTGCCATTATATCTTCATCTCCTAATTTCTTTTTAGTCAGGCACTGCTGCGCCTTTCGATTATAGCATTGCCGCCGGTTTTCTTTATATACAAGCAAATATTGTAATGATTGATTAATCGGGCGGAAAACCAGACTGATAATCGGAGCAATCATATTATCTGTTTTTAAAGAAAAGATACCACTGTTATAATAACAAAAAATAATGAATTTCTTTATTCAGATATTCATCGCGGCGTAGAAGCCGTCCCGGACGGCGGTCAGGATGTTGCCGGCTTTTTGAGCGCAGTCGCCGATGACATAAACATCGTCGGCGCAGCCTTCAAATTCCTTGACAAGCCCGGCGCGCGGCCGGACGCCCATGGAAAGGACGACGCTGTCACAGGGGAGCGTGACGGTTCTTCCGTCCTGAGCCTCTGCGATAACGGCGTCCTTTGTGATTTCCTCTGCCTTGAGGCCTGTTATAACTTTTACGCCGGCTGCGTCGGACATGCGCCGCAGGAAGGTCGCGACGCCGCGCGAAGCGCCGCCATGGCTGTCTATCTCATCGAGCGTCAGCATGTCGATCAGGGTCACCTCGTGCCCGTCCCGGGCTAAAACAACGGCCGTCTCCGTGCCAGTAAGGCCCGCGCCGATCAGGACGATACGTTTGCCGGGCTTTGCCTTGCCCATATCGACGTCGACGGCGAGGAAGACGTTGGCGCTCAGGCCACTGACGCCATCAGCGGCTTTAATGCCGGGTATTCCTGGGACAAACGGTTCGCTGCCGACAGCGACGATGACGGCATCGGGCTTCTCCTTCATGACGAGCGCGCGCGTCGCAGCTGTGTGTTTGCGGATATCGATACCGGGCGTGCGCTCCGTCGTCCGGACGGACCATTCGAAGTAGCGCCGGACGTCACCCTTCAGCCTGTTTGAGCCGGCGGCAATCAGCGTGCCGCCGAGAATGGGCTCCTTTTCAAAGAGAATGACCTTATGGCCGCGCTCGCGAAGACGGCGGGCGGCCTCCATACCGGAAGCGCCGCCGCCGATGACGACGACCTTCTTCGGCGACGTACTTTTCGGTATCGTATCGAAGAGAGGGCTTCGTCCGGCGACAGGATTGACGGAGCACCGAAGCGGCTTCGGGCAGCCGTGGGGGTCGTCGCCCGTGCAGACCATGCACCGGATGCACGGCCGTATTTCGTCGCCCCTGCCGCGCTTTGCCTTATTAACGCAGTCCGGGTCGGTAATAAACTGGCGGATCATGGCAATCATATCGGTCTGTCCGTTTTTCAGCGCCTCCTCGGCCAGGTCGAGATTGAATGACCCCACCGAAGTGACAGGTATCTCCAGTTCTTTTTTCATACGTTCGGCAAACCGGATGTTCGTGGCCATGGGCAGGTACGCCGGCTGCATGGCGTAGGCGAGCGACGTGGGGTTGTACATATTTCCCGCTGACATATGGATGAGGTCGATCTTCTTCTGAATGGCCTTTGCGAAGAGGACAGCTTCCTCAAGGCCGACGCCGCCCTCCGTGAGCTCGTCACCGCTCATCCGGTACTCAATGGCCATCTCCGGCCCGACGGCGTCCCGGACGGCATCCAGGAGCTCATTGGCGAACCGGCACCTGTTTTCAAATGTGCCGCACCCGTATTCGTCGGTGCGTTTATTCATGAGCGGCGAGTAAAACTGGGCCACCGTATGCCCGTGCCCGCCGTGGAGCATGACCATGTCGAAGCCGCCCTTTCTGCACCGTTCGGCGGCGTCTGCGAAGGCTTTGATGATGCCCTTGACCTCGTCTCTTGTCATGTCGGCCGGGAGGAGATGCGTTCTGAGGTTCAGCTCGATGGAGGCGATCGCCCCGTACCGGTGGATGGCGTCCGTCAGCTTAACGAGCCCGTGGACGATATACGGGTCGGCGAGGTTCACGACAAAATGGTTTTCATTCGCGTATTCTTGTGTAACCGGACTGTCGCCGACTGTAACAATACCGGCTCCGCCCTTGGCAAACGCCGATGTGAAGGCGATGAACTCGTCGGTCACCAGACCGTCCTTCGTACAAAGAAACGGCTCCGCCGGCGACACCTCGATCCGGTTTTTCGCCGTCAG
>JAAYBH010000066.1 GCA_012718935.1 Clostridiales bacterium | reverse complement strand
TTGCATTTGCCCTGGGGTTTGTCTTTTGGGGGATACAGGAGGCGTTTTGCTCCGGAAGCACCGAGGCGCTGCTTTTTGACACGCTGAAGGAGAACGGCCGGGAGGACGATTACGAAAAATATGCCGGCCGGGCCGGTTTCTTTGCCGGGGGAGGCCTGGCCCTCTCGATGCTGCTGGGCGGCTTCGCGGCGTCCGGCGGGTTTTTTGCGGCTTCCGTCCTGTCTGCCGGTTCGGTGGCCATATCCGCTCTCACGGCTGTTTTTTTAAAGGATGCGGAGAAAGCGGAGACCGACGCTGTTTCCTGGAGGCAGTATACGGCGGGGCTGAAGGACGGACTATTTCAAGGCGGGAAAAATAGGGCGGTCCTCCTGCCGTTGCTGTTTTGCGTGCTGATTGTCATCGTGCCGGGGATACTGGAGGAATATGACCAGCTTTATGCCAGCCGGATCGGTCTGTCGATTGGGCTTGTGGGTATCTGGGGCGGCGCACGGACGGGCATGGAGTCCCTGGGATGCTTTGTGGCGGGAAGCTTGAAAAAAGCGTTCGGCGGCGTCATCGGTATCAGCGTTCTTGCCGCGGTAAGCGGCGGGCTGCTGTTTGCATCCGTTTATCTGTTTTCGGCTTATACGCTGCCGCTGTATGCGCTTTTTTATGCCGTCCTGTCCGGCTGCAATGTGCTGGCCGAGGGCATGCTCCAGCGTGAAATCGAATCAGGCCACAGGGCTGCCGTGCTGTCGCTGAAATCTCTGCTGATGAACCTTTTTGGCATTGTGCTTTATCTCTGCTACGGTGGGATTTCCGATGCGCGGGGGATGCGTGCCGGCTTTTTGACCGCGGCGGTATATACAATAGGGGCTTCGATTGTTTTCATCGTGATGGGGCTCGGAGCACGGCGGAAGAGGCAGCCGTTTTAGCGGTTGTTTTTTTACAACGACGGTACTATTATGGTAAGAAGCGGAACGTCAGACGATCAAGCATCCGACGAGACGGTCATTGCAAGGAAATAATTTTACATATGACGGAGGGTTTTATATGGATTCAAGGGTCGATCCCGAGCTTAGGGGCATGCTGGCGATGATGCCGAGGGAGGAGTTCAGCAGGGAAGGGCTGGCTGAGATACGCGCAATGGGGGCGTTCGGTGCGCCGGCGCCGGTGAAGGACGATGTCACGGTGTCGGAGCTGTTTGTGCCGGGGCCGGAGGGCGCGCCGGAGGTGCGGGTGCTGCTTTACGAACCTAAAGTTAAATCAGGCGACAAACGCCCAGGCGTTCTCTATATTCACGGCGGCGGGTATATCCTTGGGACGCCGGAGATGCTGGACCCTGGCTGCCGGAAAATTGCGTCGGAAATCGACTGTGTCGTCGTTTCCGTGGACTACCGGCTGGCGCCGGAGCACCCGTATCCCGCGCCGCTGGAGGACTGCTACGCCGCGCTCCAATGGTTTTCAAAGCACGCCGGTGAGCTGGGGGTCGAGCCCGATAATATCGCCGTCGTGGGCGCCAGCGCCGGCGGCGGCCTGACGGCGGGGCTGTGCCTCCTGGCACGCGACAGGGGCGGACCGGCGATCGCCTTTCAGGCGCCCTTATGCCCGATGCTCGACGACAGGAATATAACGCCCTCCAGCCATGAAATCACCGACCCCAGGACCTGGAGCAGGACGAAGAACTTTTTCGGCTGGGAATCGTATCTGGGGCCGCTGTACGGAAAGGATGACATCCCGTATTACGCCGCCGCTGCCCGGGCTGGTGATCTCAGAGGACTGCCGCCCGCCTATACATATGTGGGCGAGCTGGACCTGTTCCGGGACGAGACGATCGATTACTGCGCCCGGCTTCTGCAGGCCGGCGTCCCCACGGAGCTGCACGTCTACCCCGGCTGCTTCCACGCCTTTGAGATGTTCACCATGGCGGCCGAGATCAGCAGGCGGGCGGAGGCGGAATATATGAAGGTGCTGAAGAAGGCGCTGGGGAGATAAAAAATAAACCTCCTGCCAAAATAGCAGGAGGTTTATCATTTCTTCTTAAGCTTACGCTCCAATAGCGCTTTTTGCCTGAGTGATGAGAGCGGTGAAGGCTTCGGGCTCGTGGATGGCCATTTCGGAGAGCATCTTGCGGTTCATATCGATGCCGCTGAGCCTCAGGCCGTGCATAAAGCGGGAGTAGTTCATGCCGTTCAATTTGCAGGCGGCGTTGATTCTGGTGATCCACAGCTGGCGGAAATCTCTTTTTTTGCGCTTGCGTCCGACGTACGCGTAGGTGAGGGATTTCATGACGGCCTGATTGGCCATTTTATAATGGGTTGACTTGGCACCCCAATAGCCCTTGGCGAGCTTTAATACTTTATTCCTTCTTTTGCGCGACATCATCGCGCCTTTGACTCTGGCCATTTAAAAAACCTCCTTATTTGTACGGGATCATGCGCTTGATCGCCGATTCGTTCGTCACGTCGGCGTATGCGCCCTGGCGGAGACCTCTCTTGCGCTTGGGGGTTTTCCCGTGGCCGTTGAGAAGGTGGCTCTTAAACGCGTGCGCGCGCTTGACTTTACCGGATTTTGTGAGATTGAATCTCTTTTTTGCCCCGCTGTGGGTCTTCAGCTTGATCTTAGGCATGGTGGGTACTCCTTCCAAATTGTGTTAAACAGAAAATCCTGTCAAAGCATCATTTTGTTTTCGGGGACAGGAACATCGTCATGAACCGCCCCTCAAGCTTCGGGTTTTTATCAACAGTGCCAAATTCGGAGCACTCCTCGGCAAACTTTTTAAGAAGCTCCTCGCCGATATTGGTGTGAGCCATTTCTCTGCCGCGGAACCGGACGGTGACTTTCAGGCGGTCCCCATCCTGCAGGAACCTCTGACCGTTTCTAAGCTTCGTGTTAAAGTCGTTCACCCCTATGCTGGGCGACATGCGGATTTCCTTGACCTCGACGATGTGCTGGTTTTTACGCGCTTCCTTTTCCCGTTTTGCCTGTTCAAATCTGTATTTGCCGTAGTCCATGATTTTACAGACGGGCGGGGTTGACGCCGGCGCGATTTTGACAAGGTCAAGCTCCTGCTCGATGGCGATTTTAAGCGCGTCCGCCGCCGACATGATGCCGAGCTGCGCGCCGTCCTCGCCGATGAGACGAATTTCTTTATCACGGATCTCCTCATTAACCTGGTAAACCGTACTGCTGATAAATATGCACCTCCTGTTAATATAGCCCGAAAACAACAAAATGCGGATGCCTTAGCATCCGCGCACAAAGACAGCTTAACCCGGCCGTCGGCCGGAAAGCGACAATGTTGACCACGGCGCGCCATATGCGGCCGGGTGAGGACGGGGATGCCGTTCTTCTTTGTTTTTGACTTATAAAGCTTAGCAGAGCGCGGACTGTTTGTCAATATCAATAACGTAATTATTTCGTGATCTCTTGTAACGTAATTATTTCGTGATCTCTGCGGGATAAATCAAATTGAAAGGGTAATTCTAAAGCATACACGCAAAACTGCTGCAAGGAGGAGCGCGCGGATGACGGAAGTAACGGTCCTTGACGCGGGAAGCGACGATATCGCCGGCAAAATCGCCTCCGGTATTAAGGAATATCGGGGAAACAGCGGTGACCTGCTGATCAGAAGCATCCGTTCCCTGAATGATATTTCCACGTTAAAGACAGACGTTCTCGTGCTGTCGGAAGATGCTCTAATATCCGGCAGGAAAGCACATATCGGCTGTACGCTTCTGCTTCTGCCGGGAGACCCCGCCGCAGGCGGCCCTGTGCCGGGTGACACCGATTTCTTTGACGCCAAGTGTATCGTCACCTACGGTATGTCGCCGAAGAACACGATCACGCTCTCGTCAATCAGCGAGGATACGTGCGTACTGGCGCTCCAGCGGGAGCTGATTACAACAAGAGGCGACGTCCTTGAAAGGCAGGAGATTAAAGTAAAAGGCGGTATGCGCCCTAACAGCCTCCTGGCTGTATATGGGACTCTGCTCATTCTCGGACATAAAATCTCCGATATAAACCGTTAGTCTAATGATGATTCCGGGGACATATACTGTCACAGAGATGAGGTAATTGTAAGGGGTGGCAGTAATTGGAAGGGATGAATAATGTTGTTGATTTGTGCGGCTCGATCGCCGATAAGCCAAGGTTTTCACATATAGGAGGCAACGATAATTATTTTTCATTTCCGCTTGATATTGAACGCCTTTCCGGTTTTGTTGACACCGTTAACATCATTGTGCGGCAGGACATGATGGAAAAACTCGAAATTGAGGACAGCCGCCATCTGGCTGTGACAGGGGAGCTGCGTTCCTTCAACAACAAGCGCGGCGAGGGAAGCCGCCTGATCATCAGTGTTTTCGCGAAGGAAATGTATTTCACCGACGACGAGGATAAAAACAGCGTGTCTTTGACGGGCGCGGTGTGCAAGAAGCCGAATCTGAGAAAGACGCCGATGGGCCGGCAGATCTGTGATATCATGCTGGCCGTCAACCGGCGTTACGGAAGGTCGGATTACCTGCCGTGCATCGCCTGGGGCCGGCTGGCGGAAAACGCTTCGGATCTGAAAATCGGCGACACAATCTCGCTGGAAGGAAGGATACAGAGCCGGAAGTACATAAAAACAGAAGACGGCGTCATGACAGAACGGACGGCATTCGAGGTGTCGATTGTGACAATCGCACCGTAGACGGTAATTGGTATAAAATAGCGTAACAATAATAGCCTTCCCCCAGGGGAAGACTTTTTTCTTCCAATTTATACCCCTCTTAAATCAAATTCCGGGATGTATTCTTCCTTTGCCGAGGACAGCTCCTGATAAAAGCCGTCTTCAATGGCGGAGGACTCGAGATACGCGATGGCCGCGTCGTATTCCGTTTGGGTCAGTCGCCTTTGCAGCTCGGTAAAAGCGGACAAGTCTCCGCAGGGGGTGTACTGGCTCATGAGGGAGAAGAGAATGTCGCCCGGGGAGAAGGTCTCGGAGACCCAGTCGATGACGCGGTATGTGTTTTCAAGATTCTCAGGCAGAATCAGATGCCGGATGACGACGCCGCTTTTTAAGAGGCCGTCGTCACCCATCACATAGGGGCCTGTCTGGCGGAACATTTCCAGAATCGACGCTTTGGCGGTTTCGGGATAATCGGGGGCCTTTGAATAGCGCGCGGCCGGTTCCGGCAGCGCGTATTTCATATCGGGGAGATAGATTTGAATCTTTCCCTCGAGCCGGCGCAGCGTCTCGACGCTGTCATATCCGCCGGAGTTCCAGACGACGGGGACGGGGAGAGTACCGTTAAGGGATTCAAGGACGGCTTCGGCAAAATGCGCGGGATTAACGAGATTGATGTTGTGGGCGCCCTCTTTGATCAGCTCATGATAAATTTCCCGGAGGCGGTCAACCGATATCTGCCTGCCATACCTGCCGAGGCTGATGCCGTGATTCTGGCAGTAGACGCAGTTCAGGGCGCAGCCGGAGAAAAAAACGGCGCCGGCGCCGCGTATGCCGCTGAGTACCGGCTCCTCCCACATGTGCGGCATCGCCCGCGCGACGACGGGAGCTAATCCCATGCCGCAGGCGCCCGAACCGGTGTGTTCCATACGGGTTGCGCGGCAGGCGCGGGGACAGAGGCTGCAATTTCTGATCTGATTCAATATCATCACCTGAGGACTGCCATATCACGATTTAATTACCTTTGACAGCCCGTTTGCTTTCATACATCAGACCGTCTAACTGCTTGTGAAATTGCTCAACGTTTAAATGGTTGTGAAAATTATACACGGTATAGCCCATGCTGAAGCCGATTTTATAAGGTTCGTTGCTGCTGTCGTTATATTCCTGAATGCGGGTTCTGATCCTGCACGCGATATTTTCAAGCTCATCCGGGTCGGAAATATTCATAATGATATAGAATTCGTCCCCGCCGTAGCGGGCTATTAAATCATCCGATCTGAGACAGCTCCTGAGCAGTTTAGTGGATTCCACCAAAACGTGATCTCCCGTACTGTGACCAAAGGAATCATTAATGGACTTAAAATTGTCAAGATCAAGCAGGATGGCAGCAAATGTTTTATGTTCGGTGCTGGCGTTTATTTTTTGACGGATATACGTCTCAAGTCCTTTGCGGTTATACGCGCTCGTCAGATAATCCAAATTCATCCGCTCATTCTGGATGGTCACAAAGACTGTGAGTATGGACAGCGTCGCGCCGTTCAGTATCAGCGATGTTCCGTAATAGATAATCTGAAGGAGGATACAAACCAGCGGCGGAACAGGAAATAATAAAAGCGCGTTGAAATGCTTTTTTTCGAGCTTATTCCTGTTTGCGATGACCAGAATGAAGGTCGCGACAGTGATAATCAATGTCACGGCAACCGGGAACCAGAACATCGGCCCCCTGCGGTAGATGTTGCCTGCCCCGATTGTGTAGAACCAACCGAAAAACTGGGATAAAATAAGCATCACCGCGTTAACACCGCTCAGAGTGGGCAGCAGGAACAAAAACCGGCGAATTTTACACTCTCCTTTTTGGACCCGGCTGTGTGTGTATAAGAGCCAGATCGACGGCAGAATCGGGCTCAAGAGAAAGATCATAAAATTCCCGATGTGATTGGCCGCTTCGTACAAAGTCCCGGGGTGACCGTCAAACCGGCTCAGTATATCCATGACAAGCATTACGGCCGTCACCAGCAATACCCACATAAACAGTTTTTGCGGCAGAAGGTATTTATCCGAACTTCTAAGCATCTGAATAAAGATGATGGCAAGAATGGCAATCGAATATAAATTAATCGTAAAATAGCCGGATAAAGTCATGCGATTAGCTCCATTTCAGCTAAAAAAGACAACTGCACATATCAGCCGCTGTTTCAGGAATAACGTATTATAGCATATGATTCCGAAAAACTTCAAGGCTTACGAAAACGAAGTAATAATATTGCGGCGGGAAAGCTATCATATTGTTTTGCGGTATCTTTATACCTTACCGGTTTTCAAGGCGCGCATGCGGAGGCCGTGGTCTAATATGCTTTTGCGGAGGCGGAGGTTTTTGGGGGTGACCTCCAGAAGCTCGTCGTCGGCCATGAATTCGATGCACTGCTCGAGGCTCATGATTTTCGGGGGGACGAGACGGAGGGCGTCGTCGCTGCCGGAGGCGCGCATGTTGGTGAGCTGCTTTTTCTTGCAGACGTTCACCGAGATGTCCTCCGATTTCGGGGAAACGCCGACAACCATGCCGGCGTAGACGGGGGTGCCGGGGCCGATGAAGAGGGCGCCGCGCTCCTGGGCGTTGTACAATCCATACTGGACAGCTTCGCCTGTTTCAAAAGCGACGAGGGAGCCGGTGCTCCGCCGGCTCAATTCTCCCTTATAAGGCTCGTATTTCTCAAAAACCATACCCATGACACCCTCGCCGCGGGTATCTGTCATAAACTCGTTCCTGTAGCCGAAGAGGCCCCGGGTGGGGACGAGAAACTGGAGCTTCATCCTGTTGCCCACGGGCGTCAACTCAAGCAAATCGCCCCGGCGACCGCCGATTTTCTCAATCACGGCGCCGACGCTTGCTTCAGGCACGTCGATGACGACGCGCTCCACGGGCTCGCAGAGGACGCCGTCTATTTCCTTATACAGGACGCGGGGCGGGGAGACCTGGAATTCGTAGCCCTCCCGGCGCATGGTCTCAATGAGGATGGAGAAGTGCATTTCGCCGCGGCCGGCCACATTGAAGCTGTCGCTGTTTTCAATCTGGGTAACGCGCAGGGACACGTCCTTCATCGTCTCTTTAAAGAGCCTGTCCCGGATGTTGCGCGTGGTGACGTATTTGCCCTCGCGGCCGGCAAAGGGGCTGTCGTTGACGGAGAACGTCATTTCCATTGTCGGCGCCGATATCTTGACAAACGGCAGGGGCTCGACCTTGAGCGGGTCGCAGATGGTGTCGCCGATGGTGATGTCGCCGATGCCGGACAGGGCGATAATACTGCCGGCGGAGGATTCCGTCACAGGGGTGCGGTTTAAGCCGTCAAACTCATATATGGTGACGGCCTTTGCTTTTCTGACAGGCCGGTCCCCGTGGTAGTCGCAGACCGTGATTTCCTGATTCTGTTTGATCGTGCCGCGTTCAATGCGCCCGATGGCTATGCGCCCGACATAGTCGTTGTAGTCGACGGAGGAGACAAGCAGCTGCAGGGGAGCATCAGCATCCATATCGGGCGCGGGAATATAGCTGACAATCGTATCAAACAGGGACTTCAGGTCCGTACCCGGGACCTCGGGAGAATAGGAGGATGTGCCGAGGCGGGAGGAGCAGAAGAGCATGGGCGAATCCAGCTGCTCCGACGTGGCGTCCAGATCCAGGAGCAGCTCCAGGATCTCGTCGACAACCTCGGTGATCCGGGCGTCGGGCCGGTCGATCTTGTTGATGACGACAATGACCCGGTGCCCCAGCTCCAGCGCCCGGGAGAGGACATAGCGGGTTTGGGGCATGGGGCCTTCAGCGGCGTCCACCAGCAGGAGGACGCCGTTGACCATTTTGAGGATACGCTCCACCTCGCCGCCGAAGTCGGCATGGCCGGGTGTATCCACAATGTTAATCTTGATATCGCCGTACACGACGGCGGTATTTTTGGCCAGGATGGTAATGCCCCGCTCCCGCTCCAGGTCATTGGAGTCCATCACGCGCTCCACGACCGCCTGGTTTACCCGGAACACGCCGGATTGCTTGAGCATCTCGTCCACCAGTGTCGTCTTGCCGTGATCGACGTGAGCGATGATCGCCACGTTTCGTATGTCTTTCATAGAGTTACACCTTTGTTGGTTTGGATTTTATCAATAAAAATTCATTATACACACCTCGCGGCGGATTTGCAAACAGAATCGTTAACAGAAACGCTAATATATGGCATTAAAAACAATCTATCATTCCGGGCGGTTTTGGTATATAATATCGAAAAAGCTGAAAACGCAGCATAATTTTTCCGGCGGGGTTATTAAATGGAATTTTTTGAAAAGCAAATATCGACAAAAACTGTCTATCAGGGACGCATCGTCAATGTCAGAAATGACATCGCCGAGCTGAAAAACGGACACCATGTCCCCCGGGAGGTCGTCGAGCATCCGGGCGGCGTGGCAGTTGTGGCGGTGGATGATAACGGCTGTGTGATGATGGTGCGCCAGTACCGGTATCCGATGGGGGAGGAGCTGCTGGAAATTCCGGCGGGCAAGCTGGAGTACTGTGAAGACCACTGTGATTGTGCCGTCAGGGAGCTGTCGGAGGAGACGGGCTGTACGGCGGACCATATCGTTTTCCTGGGGCCGATTTATCCGTCGCCCGGTTTTTCAAAGGAGATTCTTTACATATATCTCGCGACAGGACTCGTCCGCGGCGCGGCGCATCCGGATGAGGACGAGTTTTTAAGTGTCGAGGCGGTACCGATGGAGACTCTTATCAATAAAATCATGGCCGGGGAAATAAAGGACGGCAAAACGATTATCGGTATTCTGAAAGCACAGAAGTATCTCGAGCAAAACCGGTAAAAGGGGCGTAGAAATGGGCAGGACGATTCTTGTCGTCGACGATGAAAAAGCCATTGTCGACATACTGAGCTTTAATCTGATCAAAGAGGGTTACACCGTGATCACGGCGTACGACGGGGAAAGGGCGATGCAGCTGTTCAGCGAGACCGCTTTCGACCTGATTCTGCTGGATGTCATGCTGCCAAAGCAGAGCGGTTTCGATGTCTGTTCCGCCATCCGCAGGACGGACGTCAGGACGCCGATCATCATGCTCACAGCCCGGGAGGAGGAAACAGACAAGGTCCTGGGGCTTGAGCTGGGTGCCGACGACTACATAACAAAGCCTTTTTCCATCCGTGAGGTTCTGGCAAGGGTCAAGGCGAACATACGGCGGACAATTCAGGCCGCGCCGCCGGAGGCTGTCACAACCGAAGGCATTGTGATCGATACGGAGCGGTTCGACGTCTATATCGACGGACAGAGCGCCGAGCTGACACAGCGGGAGTATGAGCTGTTCCGCTTCCTTGCGGCGCAGCCCGGCAAGGTTTATTCCAGGGAGGAGCTGCTGCATGAGGTGTGGCAGTACGACTATCTGGGTGATTTGCGCGCCGTAGACGTCGCTGTCCGGCGCCTGCGGGAGAAGATTGAGCATGACTCTGCAAAACCCGAGCATATTATGACGAAACGCGGTATCGGATATTACTACGAGCCTTGATGGTAAACGGCGGGCGGCGGTAGAAGCCGTTCCGGCGCATATACGCTTACATTTTGGTGCAAGGAGTTATCCCGATGAATAAAAGCCTGCGGTGGAAGTTTGTTTTCGTCATGCTGCTTCTGATATTTGTTCTGATGACGGTTGTGTGCGTTTTTTTAATCCAGGGTGTCCAGGGCTTTTACAGGAACGAGTTTATTAAGCAGATGGAAACAGCCTTTTCCGATCCGGATATGATTTCGGATCTGCACAGCGCGGCAAACGCGGAGAATCCCGCCAAGGAATTGCCGGGTGCTATCGGCGCCTATATCGGCAAGCTGGGCGTCGATTTCAGAACGCGGCATTACTACATACTGGATTCGGCGGGCATGGTTCTGGACAGCTCAAACGATGAAGAAAATCAATATATTGAACGCACACCGAATATTCTCAAAGCCCTGACGGGCGGCAAAGCGACCACCATCGAGGCGAATGCCGAATATATGGACGTTGCGATGCCGGTCATGGACGAGGGCGGCAGCAATATCATGTATGTCGTCTATATCAGAGATAACAAGCAGACGGTGCGCGATCTCAACAGCGCGCTGATCGCGTTGATTATGCGGGCCGTTGCCGTCGGTCTTGTCATATCGGTGATACTCAGCTTCATCCTGTCAAAAACGCTCCTCCAGCCGATTGTCGGCATGACGAAGGCAGCGGAAGCCATGGCCGGCGGGGATTTTTCAAAAAAGCTCGACGTGGAGTCCGAGGACGAGATCGGCATACTGGCGGATACCTTCAACAATATGGCCCATCAGCTCAAGATGATGCTGGAGGAGATCAAAAAATCCGAGGTGCTCCGCCGTGAATTCGTCGCTAACGTATCTCACGAGCTGCGGACGCCTTTGACAAGCATCCGGAGCTATGCCGAAACGCTGACGGATTACAGCGATATTCCGAAGGAAATGGAAAGTGACTTCCTTCACGTCATACTCAACGAGAGCGACAGAATGACGAAGATTGTGCAGGATCTTCTGACACTGTCGCGTTTTGACGCCGGCCGCGGCCTGATGACGATCGACGCGTTTTCTCTGGAGCAATCCATCCGCGATGTCTGCGGCGCGATCGCACTGGAGGCAAAGAGGCACGGCCATGAAATCAGCATGTCGGTGGAGGAAGGCCTGCCCCGGATTTCGGGCGACAAGGCCAGGATCGAGCAGGTGCTGATCAACATCCTGACAAACGCGGTGAAATACACGCCCGACGGCGGAAAAATCGATATTACCGGCGGTCAGAAGGGGAATAAGGTCTGGGTTAAAATCAGGGACAACGGCATCGGTATTCCGGAGGAGGACTTATCCCGCATATTCGACAGGTTTTACAGGGTGGATAAGGCCCGCTCCAGGGAGTCGGGAGGGACGGGGCTCGGCCTGTCGATCGCCCGGGAGATCGTTTTAAGGCATGGGGGAGATATCCTGATTGAAAGCGCCGCAGGCAGCGGGACAACAGTCACCGTTATCCTGCCGATTGAGGGGTCCGACCATGAAGACGCGTAAACCGGCTGAGACGGCGAAAAATATCCTCATTCTCCTGCTTCTCATCAGCGCGCTTTTTCTGGGGTGGCAGTCACAGCTGTTCGGCAATACGTCGGTGAAGCTGAGCGCTCTGGTCAATCCGGCCGACGGAAAGACGGCGGAGGATGGGAATACCGGTCCGGCGGCGGGGACGAGAACAGGCGAGGCCAGACCCGTGAGCGTTGCCGTGACGAGCGGCGCC
>JAAYBH010000504.1 GCA_012718935.1 Clostridiales bacterium | reverse complement strand
TGGGGGTGCGATTCTGGCTTTTCCTGGAGAACTTTTCCTTGCCGCGCGCCATGTGCTCGGCGCGTTCGGGAACTAGTTTATCAAGACGTTCGTCATATTTATCGATATTGATGGTCGCGCCCGAGGTATCGACAACGCGTTTTTGCGGGACCTGACGCGGCACAAAGGGCTTGTCGGGTTTTCTGGCCGGCTGCTGCTGCTGGTGCTCCGGCTTTTGACTATGAGCCGGCTTTTCCGGCGCCGCCTTTTTCTGCTCGCTGGCCTTCCGGCCGGGTGCGGCGGCGGACTCCCCGGGTGTTTTTTCGGGGGACTTTGGCGCCTCGGGCGCCGAAACAGCGGATGGGGACTCGACGGCATAAACTTCCTCGATGCTGTCGATCTGATTCTGCTGCGTCAGATACTCAAAGATCAGGTCGAGCTCTTCGACCGTCAAGACCTGCATATGGTTTTTGGGCGCAGCGGAATACTCGGTCAGTATCTCCGAGACCGCCTTTGTCGGGAGCTTAAAGTCCTTTGCAACCTCATGGACCCTGTATTTAAACATCATACTCATTGTGCTGTCCTCCTCTTACCGGTTCGTTTGTTTCTGATGTGCGCCAGTGCTTCCTTCTGCCGCTGCCGCACGCGTTCGGCTTTTTCAGCCAGACGACCGGCTGCCTCGCCATATTGATGAGGGTCCGCTGCTGCCAGCATTGAAACGTATTTTGCCGCAATGCCGGTATCAAGTATCGTCAGCATCCCCGGCGAACCTCTGCCGATGATGAGAGAGAGCTCGTCTTTTGTGGAAGGCAGGATCAGGTGGATGGAGCCGCTTGCTTCCGCATAACCGCGCGCCCTTCGTTTTGAGCCCTCCGACGCGTCGGAGGCGGAAAGGATCACCCTTGCTTTTCCCGACCGGGCGGCGTGGCCGACGGATTCATCGCCGATTTCCAGCATGCCTGCTTTTTTAGCGATACCCAGAAGTCTGTTATCCATGGTCTTCCTCCATCTGCCCCTGCAGGGCGGCCATCACCTCGTCGGGAATCGCCGTTTCCAGTGCCCTCGACAGCGCCTTTGACCGGACCGCTTTTTTCAGACAGTCGGCGCTTTTGCACACATAAGCGCCGCGTCCGGGGCTCTTCCCCTTAAAGTCCAGTGAAACGAGGCCGTCCGGCGCCCTGACAACACGGATGAGCTCCTTCTTCGGTTTCATCTCACGGCAGCCCAGGCACTGCCGCATCGGTATTTTCTTCTGCATATGTGTGAGCCGCCTTTCATTTAAATACTATTTATCACGGGCGATTGATAATCGCTCCTCAACGCAATGGCGCGCCCTACGACTGCGACGCCGGCTTGATATCTATTTTATATCCCGTTAATCTGGCGGCGAGGCGGACGTTCTGCCCCTCCTTGCCGATGGCAAGGGAGAGCTGATTATCGGGCACGACCACGCGGCAGCTCTTGCCCTCGTCGAGAACGGTGACGCTGAGCACCTCCGACGGCGCCAGCGCCGACGCGATGTACTCCTCAATCACGTCGCTGTATTTTACGATGTCGATTTTCTCGCCGTGGAGCTCATCCACGATGGAGGACACCCTGCCGCCCTTCGGCCCGACGCAGGCGCCGATGGGGTCGACCTCCGGGTCGGAGGACATCACGGCGATCTTCGTCCGGCTGCCGGCCTCGCGGGCGATGCTTTTGATTTCAACAATGCCGTCGAAAATTTCCGGTACCTCCAGCTCGAACAGCCGCTTGACGAGGCCGGGATGCGTCCGGGAAATGAGGATCTGCGGCCCGCGGGAGGATTTCCGGACCTCAACCACATACACCTTGATCCTGTCGCCCTCCCGGAGCGTCTCCGTGGGGATACGCTCGCTCTGGGACAGCATGGCTTCCGTATAGTCGGCGTTGGAGCTGATCTGAATGGAAACGCTGCCCGTTCTGGGCTCGATACGGGACACGATGCCAGTGAGGATCTCGTGCTCCTTGGAGGTGAACTCGTCATAGACGATGCCCCGCTCCGCTTCCCGGATGCCCTGGATAATTACCTGCTTGGCGGCCTGGGCCGCGATGCGCCCGAATTTTTTTGCGTCCACCGTCTCGTTGACGATGTCATCCACGTCAGCGCCCGGATGGGCTTTTCTGGCCTGCTCCAGTGAAATCTGCGTATTCGGATCGGTGACGGGGTCCGCCACCGTTTTCTGAAGGTACATATGGACGGTTTTCGCACCCGGGTCCAGAACGACGCGGGCGCACTCCTGGGAAGCGGGGGAATCCTTTTTAAGCGCGGCCAGAAGCGCCTGCTCGATCTTTTCGAGCATATACGACTGCGGGATGCCCTTTTCCTTTTCAATATCGGCGATGGCTGAGAAAAATTCAGCATTCATTGCTGTGTTCCTCCAATTATATACTTAACTTATGCGAAGGCGGACATTGGCGATTTCCGGTTTCGCGAATTGATATGGTTTTCCGTTAATGGCGATTTCGACATTTCCGTCGCCGCCGGCCACCAGGTTGCCGATATATTCCTTCCGGCCGTCTTTTGCTCTATACAGCTTGATTTCAACCAGATGGCCCAGGAATTTCTGAAAATCCGACGGGCGCTTGAGGGTGCGTTCCGCACCGGCCGACGAGACTTCAAACGTATAGCTGTCGGGGATCGGGTCCTTTTCGTCGAGAATCGGGTCCAGCTCCCGGCTCACCGCCTCGCAGTGCTCCAGGGACACGCCGCCCTCCCGGTCGATGTACACCCTGAGGACCCAGCCGCCCGCTTCCTTCACATATTCTACGTCCCACAGCTCGCAGCCGTGCTTTTTCACCACCGGCTCCGCCAGCTCCGAGACAATCTCGGTCACTTTTTTCATATATCCTCCATGTGATCAAACCCTCGTCTGGTGCTCGGCGCGTCAAGGATGCCGCGCCCTACGCAGGCCGCACCTTTGTGTCACCCCCGCACCCCCTACTGTCATTCCCGCACTCTTATGTCATTCCCGCGCAGGCGGGAATCCACTGCGTGAGACCGCAGGTTTGCATCCATATTTTATCAATCCCGATATTTGCAAGAAAAAGAGTGGGAAAACCCCACTCAAGTCAAATCCTGCATGTCTAGCATAGGAATTATATCACTCCGGTCAGAGAATTGCAAGTGTTTTCCGCTAATTAGTTTTCCGCACGGACAATTATTTATTATATGGTATGTTTTGCGCAAAAAGGTGGATTCCCGCGCCCCCACTATGTCATTCCCGCGCAGGCGGGAATCCATCCATCGAGCCCACACCGCACCGAAAATCCATTCTTAGCCTATAACCCTTTTTCATGCCCCGAAACGTCGTTTTATATACAAACCGGACCCCTGTAACATAACTGTAATATTAAATTTGGCTATTCCGAATTGACATTGCTATGGCACCCGACTATAATCAGCATTGGAGAAAAACGTGCAGACCATGCCATTATTGGCGCTGTACGGCAAGCAAGGCTGAATATGGTATGTGGTGTGCCGCGTCAGACCGTGCTTGGAGGATTACATGTATCTGGAGATCGGGGCGGGTCCCCGCCGCGATCTCCTACCTCCTTTTCAAGCCGGTGCTGTACATAACAGTCAAAAGCCTTTCTTGTATCCGCGGTACCTTCGCTGGCGTCTGGAGTAGCCGAGCAGACGCAGGCGTTTGTACATACAACCCGCCGAACCCAAAAAACCCAAAGCTTTTACGAGCCCCTGACCGTCACATTCACCACGTCGGATCTACCGGCATGGGCGTTCAAGGACTTTGCGAGAGTAAGGGCAACATTTCGGGCGAGGCACAAAAAAGCGTGAATATCACGCAAAATTTTATAGGAGGAAAATACATGAAGAATCTCAAAAAGCTTCTCGCACTGGTTCTTGTAGCTGTCATGGTTCTCAGTTTCGGCGCAATCAGCGCATCCGCTGCTTTCACCGACACAGCAGCCAGCAACTACAAGGTAGCCATTGATGTCCTGTCCGGTATCGGCGTCATCAACGGCACGACCAGCACCACCTTTGATCCTGCCGGCACTTTGACCCGTGAAGCGGCAGCCAAGGTCATCGCTTATATGCAGCTCGGCCCCGCCAACGCGGCAGCAATCGGAGCAGTTTCATCCTCGTCTTTCACGGACGTAGAGGCGACCCGCTGGTCAGCTCCTTACATTGAGTATTGCGTGGCACAGGGAATCATCGGCGGTAGAGGCGACGGCACATTTGACCCCACCGGTACTCTTACCACAGCCGCTTACACCAAGTTGCTGCTCTGCGCTCTCGGCTATAAAGCAGATGCAGAAGGCCTCACAGGTCCTTCTTGGGCGATCAACGCTGCGACCCTCGCAGTCACGGCTGGCATCTCTGACACAAATATTGGCATCTCGGCCACTGCTGTTTGCAACCGTGAACAGGCTGCCCAACTGGCTTACAAAGCACTGAGTGCTACGCTTGTTCAGTATACCGGCGGCACGACGATTACTATCGGCGATAGCACTATAACAACTGGCGCTGTTCGCAGTGATGTTTACAGCCCTGCGCCTTCTAATCAGAATATTATTGCCGGTACGGCAGTCAATGGACAGTACTCCTTGCAGTTTGCTGAGAAGTACTTCCCGCAGCTTACTTTCGCAACGGGCGTACTGAATGGCGTATACGGTAAATTCTGGTCTAACGGTTCAACGCCGATATCCGGTATTGATCCTATCGGTGTAGTTAAGGCGACCAGCGCAAAAGGCTCTTTTTGGAGTTATGCAGGCCTGACAGATGCAAGCAGCCCCTTCTACATTGGCTACAGAGCGAATGACCCGGTCACATACTACTATAATGACACGGCGGCTGCTGATAAAGGTGCCACGAACGTTGGTTGGCCGGTAACAACTCAGACTCTCGCTGATAACATTACCACAATTCAGGGCAAGATCGCTAATGCTGGTGCCGTGACAAAGTTCATTGACACCAATTACGATGGGAAATATGACATCATCACGGTCGTCGAAAAGACTGCCAAGATTTTGACCGCAGCTCCCACAACAACGACAAGCGGTTCCTTGACATATGTCAATCTCCCGGGCACAACGATTCCTACGACGACGACAACTACGAACATCACATATCCCTCTGACCTTGCCAAAGACGATGTCGTCCTCTATTACCTCTCCGGCACGCACTACTATGTTGAGAAAGCCACTGCTGTCAGCGGCTCGATCACCTCTTATACTGATGGAAGTGTTACGATTAATGGTACGACTTACGCCATCGCCGCTCTGCCCGGTATGCTGACTGCATATGACGATATTAGTGAATACACTCCTCTCATCGGCAGACCCGGATATACCTTCTATACCGACGCCTTCAACAATCTCGTTTGGGCTGTCGCTCCCACCGGCGCCGCGACGTTGACCAACACTGTCTACGTTTCTGCTGTTGACTTCACAAGCGCGTTTGGTACGACCACATACGCAGCAAAAGTAGTTGCACTTGACGGAACGGTGAGCACCGTTAACGTTCTCAAGACAGCTAAAGCAGGAGCAGGCAGTGAGTTAACACTGGTTAGTGATAGCGTCGGCGGCACTGCTGGTGACGCCATTGTTGCAGCTGGCGCGATGGATAACGGCAAACTGGCTCCCAACCTCTTCTATACCTACATTAAGAATGCTGATGGCTCCTACAACCTGATTCAGTCTTCGAACCAAGCCCCCTATGTGACTAATTTGGCTGTCAGCGGCGCCGCTGATGCAATTAATCTTAATGACACCTCATACGCAATAAACAAGGCAACGGCTAATTTCCTGAGCAAGAAAACTGCTACGGGCGACGCAGCGAACTGGACAGTAGCAGCAGCTGGCACTGCAGTTGCACAGACAGTCGTAGGCACTTCCAACACCGTGTTTATGTACTATAATCCCATATTGAAAACTTATGCCGTATATACAGGTGTTGCAAACACACCGAATTATGGCTATGGTGGCAATATCTACGTCGTGAATGATGCCAATGGCTATGCAGTGGCAGTCGTCGCAACAGGCGGCACGGCCGATACGACGAACGCGACATTTGACAAGATTTATGTCACAGGCAGCGCAACAGTCACTCTTGATGCGCTTGGAAACAACCTGTATACCTACCCGGCAGTGGTCAACGGCGTCACCGGCAAGACCGTAACAAGCAACGCTACGATGGGTCAATTGACGGCGGGCAATCTGTACCTTGTTAAAGATTATGACGCTAACGGCAACATCAATAGCGCGGCTACCGGCCTGACAGCTACGACCGGTGCTGTGAACGCACTTCTTTCTGATCTGGATGTTGTTGGCGGTACTCTTACGGTTACCCTTGATGGCACAGTATCCGGCTCATATATCCTGAACAGTGGTGTTGTGATCTTCATGTACGA
>JAAYBH010000503.1 GCA_012718935.1 Clostridiales bacterium | reverse complement strand
TGACACGTTTTTTGTAAACTGTGGAATACTATATCTTATTTAATGTTTGAAAGGAATGGTCGCTTCAATGCTGACATCTCTGGAAGTAGCGGAACTGGCCGTCAGGACCCTTGACAGCAAGAAGGCAAAGGATATCAAGGTGCTGGAGACGAAGGACATCACGGTGCTGGCCGACTATTTCATCATATGCACGGCGGGTTCGACGACACAAATCAAAACGCTTTCCGACGGACTCGATAAGGTTCTGAGGGAAAAGGGCGAACCGTCTCTCCGTACCGAGGGCTACCGCAGCGGCGGTTGGGTGCTCGTTGATTTCGGCTCCATTGTCGTGCATATTTTTCTAAAGGATATCCGTGAATTTTATTCCCTCGAACGACTGTGGAGGGATGCCCGTGAGCTTGATATTGATAAATGGGTTATTGAGAATGATCCAGTAAAAGACAAAGGACTGGTTAGATGAAGTACGAATTTGCCCGTATTGAAAAGAAATGGCAGGATAAGTGGGAAGCCGCGAAGGCCTTCGCAGCTTCCGACAACAGCGCTCTGAAGAAATTCTACGGGCTGATCGAGTTCCCGTACCCCTCGGGAGAGGGACTCCATGTGGGGCATCTGCGCCCTTATACAGCGATGGACATCATCGCCCGAAAAAAACGGATGATGGGCTTGAACGTCCTGTTTCCCATCGGCTTTGACGCCTTCGGCCTGCCGACTGAGAACTACGCCATCAAGAATAAAGTACATCCCGCCCTTGTGACAAAGCGGAATATCGCGCGTTTTACCGAGCAGCTCAAAATGCTCGGCTACAGCTTTGACTGGGATCGCTGCGTCGATACGACCGACCCGGATTACTACAGATGGACCCAATGGATCTTTTTAAAGCTTTTTGAAAACGGACTGGCCTACAAAGCGTCGATGCCCGTCAACTGGTGTACCTCCTGTAAGTGCGTCCTGGCCAACGAGGAGGTCGTGGGCGGCGTCTGCGAGCGCTGCGGGGCCGAGGTGGTCCGGCGTGAGAAGAGCCAATGGATGCTGAAGATTACAAAATACGCCCAGCGCCTCATCGACGACCTTGACGACCTGGACTTCATCGATCGCGTCAAGATTCAGCAGAAAAACTGGATCGGACGGTCGAACGGCGCCGAAGTTGACTTTCGTACCACCGCGGGAGACAAGCTGCGCGTCTTCACGACGCGCCCCGACACGCTGTTCGGCGCGACCTATATGGTCATTTCGCCGGAGCATGAGATTTTAAGGAATTGGTCGTCCAAGCTCACAAACATGGACGAGGTGAGGGCGTATCAGGAGGCGGCCGCGCGCAAGTCGGATTTCGAGCGGACGGAGATGGCCAGGGACAAGACAGGCGTCGAGCTGAAAGGCGTTCGTGCCATTAACCCGGTAACGGGAAATGAGATACCGATTTATATCTCCGATTATGTCCTCGCCACGTACGGTACCGGCGCCATCATGGCCGTTCCGGGCCACGACACCCGTGACTGGGAGTTTGCGAAAAAGTTTAATCTGCCGATCATCGAGGTCGTCGCCGGCGGTGACATCGAAAAGGAAGCGTTCACCGACTGCGAGACTGGCCTCATGGTCAATTCCGGCTTTCTGGACGGGCTGCCCGTCGAGATGGCGATAAAAAAGATCACCCAATGGCTGACGGAGAAGGAGCTGGGTGAGGAGAGCGTCAAGTATAAGCTCCGTGACTGGGTCTTCTCCCGTCAGCGGTACTGGGGCGAGCCGATCCCTATCGTCCACTGCGCCCGCTGCGGGTATGTGGCGCTGCCCGAAAATGAGCTGCCGCTGCTGCTGCCGGAGGTTGAAAAATACGAGACGACGGAAACGGGGGAGAGTCCTCTGGCCGCCTTGACGGACTGGATCAACACGACCTGTCCCAAATGCGGCGGAAAAGCCACCCGAGAAACGGACACAATGCCCCAATGGGCAGGCTCCAGCTGGTATTTCCTGCGCTACGCCGATCCGCGCAATAAAAAAGCTCTGGCGTCAAAGGAGCTGCTTGACTATTGGACGCCTGTCGATTGGTACAACGGGGGCATGGAGCATACGACGCTGCACCTTCTCTATTCGCGCTTCTGGCACAAGTTCCTTTTCGACATTGGCATCGTACCGACGAGCGAACCGTATATGAAGCGCACGAGCCACGGCATGATATTGGGAGAGGATAACCAGAAGATGTCCAAATCCCGCGGCAATGTCATCAACCCGAACGACTATGTGAAGGAATCCGGCACCGACACGCTGCGCCTTTACATCATGTTCATCGGCGATTTTGAGAAGGCCGCGCCCTGGTCAAGCAATGCCGTCAAGGGCTGCAAGCGTTTTCTGGACAGGGTCTGGAACCTTGCAGAAACGCGCCTTTCAGGCGACGTCAGCTACTCGCAAGCCAACGAGCGCGCCGTTCACCGCGCCATCAAAAAGGTTGGCGACGACATTGAGAGCATGAAATTCAATACGGCCATCGCCACACTCATGGCCCTCGTCAACGAGTATTACGACAAAGCGCCCTCCCGCGGAGATATCAAGGCGCTGTTGACGCTGCTGTCGCCTTTCGCTCCCCACATCGCTGAGGAGCTCTGGGAGATACAGGGATTCGGCGGTTTTGCATGCCAAACCTCTTGGCCCTCCTACGATGAGAGCAAGACGATCGATACCCAGCGTGAAATCGCCGTCCAGATCGGCGGCAAGCTGAAGACCACCGTCATGGTCCCCAACGACGCCGACGACACGACGGTGATCGAAACGGCCAAAGCAGACGAAAAGATCAAAAAATTGCTTGAAGGCAAGGAAATCATCCGCTCGATCGTCGTCAAAAACAAACTGATTAATCTGATCGTCCGGTAAACGAAGAGCAGGTTGTATACACCATAGGGCGGGGGTTTGCTGCCGCCGCCGCAAGAGCCGCCGCAAGAGAACAAAATCGCTCTTGACAATAATTCACCGTCAAATTATAATAAGAATGTTAAAGCCATACGAATGGCCCTTAAAGCGTACCGGTGGGTGCGTATTTGGAGGGAGGGAAAAGTTTAGTGTCAGAAGTCCACATCAAGGATAATGAATCCCTGGACAGTGCGTTAAAGAGATTTAAGCGCAACTGTGCAAAAGCAGGAGTGCTCTCGGATCTCAGAAAAAAAGAGTATTATCAGAGCCCAAGTGTGAAGCGCCGCAAGAAGTCTGAAGCGGCCAGAAAGAATAAAAATAAGAAGTCTTTCTCATAAAAAATAAACCGGACTGTCATGGAAATCCAGTGGATATCATGCAGTCCGGTTCGTATTTTTTAGCTAGAATGTCTCCTTGGGCTCGGTGAAGGATTCGATTGTGCCTGTGACTTCAGAGAAGTAGAAGACTTCAAAGATGCCGTCGTCGGGCTTGTACATGGAGATCGGACACTGTTTCAGGACTTCGGTGCGTGCTTCCAGAGTGTTGTCACGGACGAGTATGCCGTGCATGCGGAACCATTTCGGTCCGATCATGCCGCAGATTTCAACCTTCGGGTTTTTCATGAGCTGTTTGAAAACTTCCTTCGTGTTGTTCATGCAGATATAGGTTTTTCCACCTATTTCCGCCACTGCGCCGAAAGGGCGGACGCGGGGCTGGTCACCCTCCGTCGTCGCAATGAAAAATGTTTTTGCCTGCTGCAGCAATTCTGTCGATTTGGTCATATATGGCTTCCTTTCATCAGAAAATTATTAGAGCTGTCTTTCTTTTTTATCCCAACAGCGGTCATGTGAGCTATATTCGAGACAATACTGAAATGACCTTATCCATCCCGAAAGGCTTCTCGATAAACCCCACCGCGCCAAGTTCCGTGGACATCTGCAGGGCATCATGCATGCGCATACCGGTCAGCATCACAACCTTCGGCTTTTTCTCCAGCTGCATCACAGCTATGGATTCTAGAACATTATAACCGGAAAAATAAGGCATGCTGATATCCAACAGGATAATATCTGGCTCAAGGACGCGGACCAGTTCAATTGCTTTTATCCCGTTGTGTGCTACGCCGACGATTTCGAAACCGGAAGCCCCATATGTTTTAAAATAATCAATAAAGACCTCCGTAAAAGTCCTGTTGTCGTCAATGAGCAGAATAGATTGCTTATTTCCCTTCAATCCTACCACTCCTCAAAAATATTACTGCTACTAGAATAATATACCGGAGCAGAAAAAACAAGAAGAATCACAAAATAAGCAGCGATAATTGGAAATAGAGACTGTATTTGACAACAGTGTCATTTATGTTATAATTTATTGATTAACATACAGAGCTGTATGATATTGTAATATTGGTTTTTGGATATGAACAGGAGTTGTGCGACGATTGAATTTTTCAGGCTTGAAAAATGGCGTCAGTTTCTCGAAGGCGCCGCGGCATCGCTTCAACTAAATCTCATCTTTTTTTCTGTGGAAAAAAAAGAGCTGTTTTCAGTATACCGGCATTGTCCTGCCTGCGGCCGCGAGCTTCCGGCGCCTGAACTGCCGGGCGGCGCGGGTATTGCCGTGACTGCTGGCAAGCAGGCTCTGGACGTCATCCGTTTAGACAGCGAGTATCTGGTGGCCGTACAGGGCTTTCGATGCTGTAATAGCGGGGGTGTTCTGGAATTTAACGAAAAAGTCGATATTGCCGGGACGCTACTCAAAGATTTCTATAATATTCTGATTGATCGGGTTAGCGAGGGGCAGCCGTTGACGGAGTTGGCCACGCTTCACCGGATCAATCAGGTTCTTCTATCCGTTTTCAAGGGTGACAACAACACTCTAAAGCGCGTCCTCAACCTGATCCTTGGGGCTACGGTTATTATTGCCGATGCCGGTGGCTGTCGGCTTGAGTACTCAGCAGAAGGGCAGCGGCATACGCTGACGAGTGTTAACCCCCCTTCGGAGACCGGCGCCTTAAGAATCAGTCGTACGATTTCAACGGAGCTGCAGAGCGCGGCCGCTGACGTAACCCTGGAGATCATATCGCCGGGTGACCTGGAAAAAGCAGGCAGGCTTTTGGGTCATCTGGCGAAAGAATGCGCCGTCACCTTTGAAATCCATACGCTCCTGAAGACGATGGAAGCAAAGCTGCCGCACATTCTGAACGCGACTGACAGCCTGGTGGTGGCAGCCGACAAAAATAGGCGCATTTGTTATGCCAATAAAGCCGCATTAAGCCTGCTCAACCGGCCGCTCGATGAATTGATCGGCTTTCCTGTCGGAGAGCTCGACACGCCGTGGCGTCAGAGCATCCTGTCTGAAACCGGGCAGGTTTCAAAGGGAACCAGAGGAATATTGCTCTGCGGTTTTGAGGAAAAGCTCGTTGATTGGGAGGTTTATTCCCCGACGGACGATATGTCCGGGTATTTGATTACGGCGCGGGACCGCACCGATTTTTACCGTTTACATGATTTGTTGAAAAAGGCAGGAGACCATGTCCATATCTGGGCAATACTAAAAATAATCGAACATGAAATCCGCAATCCGTTAACCACCTTCAGAGGCCTGCTGCATATCATTGATATGAAGGGCGGTACGCCTGAAATAAGCAAATATGTCGATATCGGTATGAGTGAAATTAAAAAGATAACGCTTTTGCTTGATCAGTTCAGTCAATCAGGTTGATGGAATCCAGTATTCTCCTCAAGTTATCAAAATCGACCGGCTTGCTGATATGCAGAGAAAAACCTGCGCCCCTCGATAACGCATAGTCGCTGGCCTGCGTATAGCCCGACAGGGAAATCAGGCTGACATTTCCAAACTCACTATCGCCTGACAGCCGGCGCGCGACTTCGTAGCCGTCGATATCAGGCAGGCCAATATCGCAGATGATGACATGAGGCAGAAACTCACGGGCTGTTTGGATGCCGCTCATACCCGTACCGGCGGTTCTGACGTTATAGCCATATAGCGTCAGCAAGGCGCCGGTCGTTTCGGCAAGGTCCAGATTGTCATCAATCAGTAGAATTTTGAGCGTTTTCTTTTTTTGCTCTTCAGCTTTCATATCGTCAGCCTCCGTATGATATGGATTTGAGAGAAGCGGCAGTTTGACGGTAAATGTTGCCCCGCAGTCCAAGCCCTCACTGTGAGCTTCAACGGTCCCCTTATGAAGCTCGACCATTCCCTTGACAATGGATAGTCCCAGTCCGAGCCCGCCCTTCTTTTGGTCAGCCTGCTTGAAGGTTTTGAAAAGGTCGGGCAGAAATGACGAGATGATCCCAATGCCGGTATCTTTAACAGCAATCACAGCCGCACTGTCGCACCGATTTACAGAAAGGATGACACTGCCGCCTTTTTCAGTGAATTTGCAGGCATTATGGAGTAAATTTCCGATGATCTGCGATATCCTGACCGGATCGGCATTTATATATAAAGGGGCAGCGCCGATTTCCGTCACGAGCTCGATGCCCTTCTCCTCAAATAACGTGCGATGGTCGTATGCTGAGGACTGTGTCAACTCGCTCAGATCAAAGGGCTCCAGATTCAAATGCACTTTATTGTTTGTAATGCGTGTCAGATCCAGAAGATCATCAACCAGGCGGCACAGCTGTTCCGTCTGCCGTTTGATGATCATTTTTACTTTTTTTGCTTCCTGGCTTGAATCGAGCAAGTCCAGCATGGACAGGCTGGCGGTGACTGCAGCCAGAGGATTCCTCAGTTCATGGGACAGGGCATTTATGAACTCGTTCTTACTCCGGTCAGCGTTTTCCAGCTCCGAAACCAGCTGAAGCGCGTGCCGCTCGCTTTTGCGCAGCGCGGTCTCCGCCCGGACACGGTCCACCTCCGCCCAGGTACGCGCCGTTGTTTCCTCGATCAGAGATATTTCCTCCGAGGTCCAGATTCTGGGGGTCGGCTGATGGACAGTGAAGCTGGCGGCAAATCGTCCGTTCCGGATCAGCGGGACAGATACCCATGCGCCAAGTCTGAAATCGCGCAGGCTGGGGCGAATCGAATCATCAATCCTTGGGTCGGTTTCCATATCACATACCACAATATTGCGGCCTTCGAAGTTTTCCCAAGCCAGCACGCCGGGACTGTCAATCGGATGGAGACCGGTCAGAATATTGGTATCCGTCGCTGAATAGAGTTTCTCCAGCATAAAATACTCCACTCCGTCGACTGAAACAACGTCGCAATAGAAGGCCTTTTCGACGCCCAGGTACTCGCCGATGATGCGCGCCGCCGCTTCATGGATTTCACCCGGATTAAGAAGCAGCCGCAGGGAATCGCTTAGCCTGAGCATGACAGCCTGCCGGTCACGGCTGAGCCGGAGCACCTCCTCGGCATGTTTCTTGTCGGTAATATCGCTGAAAAAAACAGCCAAGCTGCCGTCTTGAAGAGGAAAAACACGGATATCCGCCCATGATTGGCTGTCAGGCGATGACGTTTCCCATTGCTGAGGAATCCGTTCCTTCATAGCGATATCATGCATGGCCCTTTCGGATGATCCCTTCAAATTCGGAAAGCACTCCCAAAAGTCTCTGCCGAGCAGTTCCTCACGCCGGCAGCCCCAGCAGCTCTCCGCTTTGCTGTTGATATAAGTTATGTGCCACTCCGCATCGACAACATAAAAGCAGTCCACAAGGTTATCCAGGATCTCCTGTGTGGCCAGCTCGTTATCCGAGCAGACCGGCCCGTTGTATTCTTGGCTCGGAAACCTGCAGCATTTAAGCGCCTCATCTGCCGCTGACAATAACCCGGCCGGATCATCAATCATAAAATATCCGGAAGCGCCTTCGTTGATGAGCGCTTGAATAACGCCGGTTTCATGCGTGCCAACCTGATAAATAATGCCCATGCCGGAGGTCAGGACGCTCCGTATAAAGACCGGGGTGCTGAAAAATGAGGAAGGCTCATATTCAGCGAGAACGACATCGTATTTCTTGCTGGCGATGGACTTGACATAATCTGAAAAATATGGCGCTGTATCAGAAAAGACCGAACAATGTAAGCCATCCGTCAGACGCTGGCGGATGATTTCATTCTCCGGTCTTTTTTTACCCAGGAATAATACGCTGAGACTGGTTATTTCATGTGACATATTAGTCCCCAATGATATTATTCGGTCCTGTAACCAGATATTACAATTATCTACAGGAGATGTCAAATATTTATATCAGATGCACCCGTCTGCCGATTCGGATTCATATAATGGAGCAGTACATTGAAAGGTTTTAATATGGCTGTCAGAGATATCATTATGGACCCGGCAGACAAAGCATTGAGGAGAAAAGCCGAAAGTGTTGACAGGGTTGATAAAAATGTTTTGAAATTGCTTGAGGATATGACCGAAACACTCCAAAATGCCGGAGGAAACGGCCTGGCGGCGCCACAGATCGGCGTGCTGAGCCGGCTTATTATTGTAAAAAAGGAAATGAAATATATTAAACTGATCAATCCCGTCCTGGTAAAATCGGCAGGAGAGCAGATCTCGTTTGAAGGTTGTCTGAGCCTTCCGGGTATTTATGGGGTCATCAGGCGGCCTGAATTTGCCGTTATCGGGGCTCTTGATACCGAGGGAAAGCCCTTTGAAATAAAGGCCGTACGCCATCTGGCGGCAGCCTTCGTCCATGAGATAGATCACTTGGACGGTATTCTGATGATTGATAAAGCCGTCCGGATAATCAGCGGCGGATAATCGGCAGCAAAAACCGACCCATCAAAAAAATGCACTGTTTACAGTGCATTTTTTAATGGCGGTATTTTTTATGCCTACTTATTGACAGTCCGTGAGAATGAGACGCCGTTTTTATGGAGCACGACCTCAAGCTTCGTCCGGTCACCGCGAATCAGAGACTGCGTTAATTCAAATATCTCGCCGTTTTCGGACATTGTCTGCCGTTGATGAAAGAAGCCGGCGCTGCCTGTTTTGCAGCCGAGAAGGATGGCCTCTTCGTGGGTCAGCCTGACGGCTTCATAAGAATCAACGGCTGAAGCAGGCACAATACCGACGTCGTACAAGAGAGAATAGATCGAATTCGTCTCGGCAAGTTCCCGTGTCAAATTCGGATAGATATACTGGGGATAAAAAGAAGTTTCAAGCATCAACGGAGCCCCGTCCACCCGCCTTATCCGCGTAAATCGGTAGAACAGCTTTTCGCTGCTGATGGAAAACATCTTCATAATGTCCTGGGGCGGCGTGATAATTTCAAATTCAATCAGAGTGGAGGACGGTGTCAGACCCATGGCGGTGATTTCACTGGTGAAGGAATAGACATTTTCATTCCGCCGCCGCATCTTTGGCTCTGCGACAAATGTCCCCCTGCCTTGCTTGCGGACAACGAGTCCTTCGTCCTCAAGTGCGCCGATGGCCTGCCGGACTGTGGAGCGGCTGATACCGAGATTTGCGCAAAGCTCCGCTTCGGACGGCAGCAAATCGCCGGGAGCAAGTATCCCAGCGGAAACATAGCGCTTTATGATGCTGACAAGCTGGAAGTAGAGCGGGACGTTGCTGTCAGCCTGGAGATTGGCTTCAAGAATGGGGTTTGTCATCATGCTCCTACTCCTCGTGTTTGGGATTTACTCATTATAGCACATATGCAGGAAATAGCAAGAAACTTGCAAGCATTACCCGGCCGACCCCATAAAGTTTATTTGGTATTTACAAATAGTAAATATTGTATTACAATATTATCACAAACGTATCATACGTTTATACAGAAATAGGTAAAATGAAACACCCGGGAGAGAATGAATATGGCAATGAAAGTCGGCATCAACGGATTTGGAAGAATCGGAAGACTTGTTCTGAGACAGGGTATATCACGTGATGATATCCGGTTTGTTTGTATTAATGACCCGTTTATTGATTTGGATTACATGATATATATGCTGAAATATGATTCGGTGCATGGGCGATTTAAGGGCACCATCGGAAAGGAAGACGGCTGCCTTGTCGTCAACGGCCAGAAAATCCTCGTCACCGCTGAAAAGGACCCGGCGAATATCCCCTGGGGCAAAGCCGGCGCCGACTATGTCGTCGAATCGACCGGCGTATTCACCAGCCTCGAGGGTGCCTCAAAGCATCTTACCGCGGGTGCTAAAAAAGTGATTATTTCCGCCCCGGCGTCCGGCAATGTACCGACGTTTGTTATGGGCGTGAACAATACGGAATACAAGCCGGATATGACCGTCGTATCAAACGCCTCCTGCACGACAAACTGCCTGGCGCCTCTGGCGAAGATTATACATAGTAAATTCGGCATCGAGGAAGGCTTGATGACGACCGTGCACGCGACGACTGCGACGCAAAAGACGGTGGACGGACCGTCCAGCAAGGATTGGCGCGCCGGCAGATCCATCCTGAACAATATCATCCCCTCGTCGACAGGCGCCGCGAAGGCCGTCGGACTCGTCATCCCGGAGCTGAAGGGCAAGCTGACCGGCATTTCCATGCGTGTCCCCACCTCGGACGTCTCCGTCGTCGACATGACAGCCCGGCTCGTTAAACCCGCGACATTTGAGGAAATCTGTGCGGAGATTAAAAGAGCCTCGGAAAATGAGCTCAAGGGAATCGTCGAATATATCGATTTTGACGCCGTATCCACTGATTTCCTGGATGACACAAATACATGCATCTTTGACCAGAAGGCGAGCATTTCCCTGAACGACAGATTTGTCAAGCTTGTGGCCTGGTATGACAACGAGATCGGCTATTCCACCAAGGTTGTCGACCTCGCGTATTATATGTAC
>JAAYBH010000502.1 GCA_012718935.1 Clostridiales bacterium | reverse complement strand
GTTCGCTCCGCGAAAACCGCGCGTCGTTGTACGCCCCCGACACACAGCGGGACGGCTTGACGCAGATGTTTTTGTCGATCTCCAGAATCACCGGCACAAGCGCCTCCTGTAGCGCCCGCAGCGGCTCCCTGACATGCGCGGTGTAGACCTGCCTGTTGGCCTCGAAATTCGATTTGCTGTTGTCAAGACAGATGTTGAGGAAATATTCCAGCGTTTTATCGGTGAATCCATTAAATGACATAAGGTACTCCTGTCAGTTCGCATTCATTTATTCTGCTGGCCTGTGCTGAGGAACTGTGAGATACCAATAAACACCAAAGCGGTCGACGACATCGGCGCTTAAATCGCTCCACGGCAGAACGCGAAGCGGCGTATATATGGCGGCATCCTCGCTCAGGACGCTGTAAGCCTTCCGGACAGCCTGCTCGTCATTAAGGACGATGCCGAAATTCATATTCGGATACTTTGGGATAACATCAGTGCAAAAATTCTCACCGATTTCGCTGACAGCGAGAAATGGCTTGCCACTGAGCATAAGCTCGGCATGATAATAGCCGCCGTCGGGATTTAGTACATGATATCCAAGCTCCGCGCCAAACGCTTTTTTGTATAACTCGACAGCATCTATGCTTCCTTTTACATAAGCCTGTATACCAATTTCCATCGCTATGCCTCCTATAAGAATATGAAATTTAGTCTTCAGAGCGCCGCTTCAATCACCCCACTGACCAGCGGCGCCAGCCTCGTTTCAATGTCTTACTAGTCGTATATCTGCACCGGAAAAACGGAGCCGTCAACCTTTCTCACTGCCTTGACCGGGAATGTGACGCCCCGCGGCTGTTCCTCATCGACACCGACGACGTTCATCTCCACCGGCCAGGACAGCGCGTTCCAAATCGAATCAATCACCGGCCCCTGTTAAAACCGGTGGATTTCCACCATACCACCGCTGTCCCCCACCGGCGTGTTTGATATTTGACGCGGAGATGCAAACAATCCGCATATCACTCAGCTCCGAACAACAGCTTTTTGGTCTTTTTGATATCAATGCTTCGATTCAGCCCGGTGATATGCGCCAGTATCCGCGCCCGCGCCTCATCTGTCGGCAGGAGCGGTTCCTTCAGCCAGTCCGCCGCCCAGTCGTCAACAAGGCAGTAGATGTTGGCGGGCCAGCCATATTCCGTCCCGTCGAAGCTCACCTTACGCCTGTTGCCGCAGACGGTGATATAAAACTCACGCTGAAGCGTCACGACGGCGCTGTCAACCGCCGAAGCTCCTTCACTCTTTCTGACATTCATCCGTCGGCGGATTTCAACCGTATCGAGCGGAGTACCTTCCTCAAACAGCCTGTACACGTCGTAAACGGTCTTTTTGACGTGCCCCCAGCGCCAGCGCTCCTCCATGCTCCCGTCGGGCCGGCAGGCGGAGTAAAAGAGGGGATAGAGCTTCGGCGATATGAACCCCTTTCGCCCGCCGAGGATATTCCCGAAGGCCAGGCGCTTGTCCATCGCCGCCCGGTCCCGCCACTGCCACGGGTCGGTGTCCGGATCGCTGGTGTGCCACTGGGAGTGCGCAGTCATATCGTACAGATTCGGGAAGCCCTCCGTGAATTTCCCGGAAAAGACCATAACGCCGCAGGTGTCGGCGCAGGAAAGAAAATCAGCGTATGTCTTCAGCATGGCTCCTTATCCCCTTACGGACCAAGTTTTACTCAAAAAGGCACCACCGTACGCC
>JAAYBH010000501.1 GCA_012718935.1 Clostridiales bacterium | reverse complement strand
CTCCGAGCCGCGTGACGCCGCGCTCCTTCCAGTCTCCCATGGCGCTTCCCTGCTTCAGATTCAGGTTGCAGGGGTGCCCCGTCTCTTTGAAACTGTCCCTGATGGCACAGGCAACTTCTTCAGCCCAGCCGGACAATCCCATCCCTGCCAGCCCGATGGTCGCTCCGTCCGGGATTACCCGCGATGCTTCTTGTGCCGATACGAATTTCGCCATACATTCACCCTCTGTTATGAAGTATCTTATCAGTGAATTTTCCGATTAAAGACCTTTAAGTCCGTTAATCTCCCTTACGAAATGGCAGGCAACCCAATGACCTCCACCGACATTTTCTAATTGGGGCGAGCAACTCCGGCACTTTTCCTTAGAGTAAATACATCTCGGGGCAAACCTGCAAGTGTCTTTAGGGTTGATCGGTGACGTAATCTCCCCGCGTAAAATGATTCTCTCCCTGCGGTTTTTTAGGCTCGGGATGGGAATTGCCGAAAGAAGCGCTTTGGTATAAGGGTGCAGTGTCTTGTGAAAAAGCTCTTTTGTTGGGCACCGCTCAATAATCTGCCCTAAGTACATGACACAGATTTCGTCAGAAATATGCTTGACGACCGACAGGTTGTGGGTGATAAACATATACGATAATCCATGATCCTTTTGGAGGTCTTGAAGCAAATTCAAAATTTGAGCTTGAATCAGCACATCCAGAGCAGAAACAGGTTCATCACAGACAATCAGCTTGGGATTGAGCGCCAGCGCCTTAGCTATACCAATGCGCTGCCTTCGGCCGCCGTCGAGTTCATGGGGGTACACATTGGCGTATCGTCTGGCAAGTCCAACGGTGTCCATCAGTTCGTAAATTTTTCTCTCGAGTGACTGTTTATCATTGAAAACCTTATATATACTCAGCGGTTCGGCGATCTGCTGACGCACGTTCATCCTTGGGTTTAATGACGACATCGGATCCTGAAAAATCATCTGAAGCTGAGGGCGGATCGCCGTAAACTCCTTGTCACTCATCCCGGTTGTCTCTTGACCGTCAAACACTACCGTTCCGCTTGTCGCGGCGACGAGCCGCAGGATAGTTTTCCCCAGTGTTGATTTCCCGCAGCCGGATTCTCCGACGACGCCCAGCGTTTTGCCCTTGTCGATTGTAACCGAGACATCGTCAACTGCATGCAGCAATCCTCTGTTTGTGTGATAATACTTTTTGAGGCTTTTGACCTCCAGCAGATGGCTCATAGTGACGCCTCCCCCGGAATTGATTCGCATTCATCCAAACTCAGCTCAGTGCAGAGCAGGCATTTGACGATATGACCAGGCTCTATGGTTTCGATTTCGGGATCGCATTGCTTGCATTTGTCGCACCGCTTGTCGCAGCGTTCATAGAAGCTGCAATAAGGCGGCAGGTCCATCGGGTCCGTCATAAGGCCGCTGATGGATTTCAGGCGATCGACATCCTCGTCGAGATTCGGCAGGGCTCCGAACAGTGCAAGCGTATACGGGTGCCTGGGGTTGTTAAAAATCTGATCGGCGGTCCCGAACTCGACGATCTCCCCGGCATAAACGACGGCGCACTTATTGCAGATTTCAGCCACTACTCCCAGGTCGTGGGTAATCATGAGAAGCGCCGTATCAAACTTCTTCATCAGATCCTTCATGAGTTCGAGTACCTGCGCCTGGATTGTTACATCGAGCGCCGTTGTCGGCTCGTCGGCTAACAGCAGATGCGGGTTGCACGCCAAAGCCATAGCAATCACAACACGCTGCTTCATGCCGCCGGAGAATTCATGGGGATAATCGTCAAAGCGCTCCGGTTGAATCCCGACCGTTTTCAGCATCTCCATCGCTTTTGCTGTCGCCTCGGCTTTTGAAACCTTGTTGTGCAACTTCACTACCTCGGCAATCTGCGTCCCGACAGGAATAACGGGGTTCAACGCAGACATCGGGTCCTGAAAAATCATGCCGATCTTGCCGCCCCTGATTTTACGCATCTGCTTTTCAGAATAATCGAGGATATTCTCGCCGTCGAGCAGGATTTCTCCCTGTATAATATGTCCCGCCGGTTTCGGCAGAAGTCCCATGATGGAGAGGGCAATCGTTGTTTTCCCGGCTCCCGTCTCCCCGACAAGACCGACCGTTTCGCCGGCATTGACAGACAGGGAGACGTTGTTGACAGCTTCCGCAACCCCGTCCTCTGTCTCATAATGCACGACCAGGTTCTTTATGCTTAATACTTCATTATCCATCTTATTCACCATCTGCTATTTCAAGCGGGGATCGAGTGCGTCGCGTACCCCGTCGCCCAGCATATTCAAAGACAAAACTGTAATCATTATCATCAGTCCCGGGAAAATAAGGACATGCGGATACTGCTGCAGATACTCGCGGCCGTCGGCCAGCATCGCACCCCACTCGGGAATCGGCGCCTGGATGCCCAGGCCGATAAAACTCAGGGCCGATACCGTCAGTAGGGCTGTCGCAATGCTGAAGGTAAAGTTTGTCAGAACCGGCCCCAGGGCATTGGGAAGCATATATTTGAGCAGCAAGCGCTTTTTGCTTGACCCAACAGCTGTCGCAGATTCAATATAGTCGTTGCTTTTCACCGTCATGATAGCGGCGCGGACGACGCGGGAACGTGCCGGTGCGGTTGAAATGGAAATAGCCAGAATGAGATTGATTACGCCGGATCCAAGCGATGCGGCAATGGCGATCGCCATGAGCATGGGCGGGATCGACTGGAAGATATCCATAAAGCGCATGATGACATTGTCGACTTTGCCCCCGTAAAATGCAGCAATTGAACCGAGCGCGCCGCCGATGGCAAAGGCGATGATCACACAGGCAAAGCTGATTGGTATCGAGACACGCGTTCCATAGACAACTCTGCTGAAAATATCGCGGCCATACTTGTCTGTCCCCATCAAATGGTTTCCGCCAGGTGTCTTCAACCGCATCTCCAGCTTTTGATCGTCAATGCCTTCAGGCGCGATGAAATTGGCAAATACGGCCACCAGGACCAAAATGATCAGAATAATCAATCCGGCTATGGCAAGACGGTTACGTTTGAGTCGTCTCCAGGCTTCACGGCCAGGCGTATTTTCCTTTGCTTTTTTTGTTTTCTTTTTTCTTTTGATACACAGCTCCATAGCGGGAGTCATCATTTTTGCCATGTTTATACCCCCCCGGATACTATCCGGCTTTTCTTCTTCCTTGCTTGCGGCCGCGTCATCGACATAAGGCGGGGATCAATAAACATATAGAGGATATCCATCAGCAGCATGACGATGCTGAACGCCAGCGCCAGCATGATGACACCGCCCTGTATAGCGGGCCAGTTCCTGTTGTATATAGCGTCGATCATGTATTTCCCGACGCCCGGCAGTGAAAATATCGTCTCTGCAATGATCGCGCCTCCGAGGGAAACACCTATCGTATTGCCGACATTGGCCGCAACAGGGATAAGCGCATTGCGCAGTCCATGCCGCAGGACGACAATGTACTCCTTCTGCCCTTTTGCCCGGGCTGTCCGGATATAGTCCTGCTTGACGACCTCCAGCATGCTTGATCGTGTGACGCGGGCAAAGTTGCCGGCATTCCCAACGCCGATCATGGCAACCGGCAGTACCCATCCGGCAAACGTCTTGATTCCGCTGGCCGGCAGCCAGTGGAGCGTAACTGCAAACACCAGCAAGCCCATCAGCGCAAACCAGAACTGCGGGATTGACACGCCGAAAAGCGCAACGCCCATCGACAGATTATCAATCCAGGAATACGGCCGCACAGCTGATATCACCCCCAGCGGTATGGCGATGATCAGCGCGACAATGACAGAAGCAAATGTCAGCTTGAGCGTAACCGGAATGCGTGTGAGCATCTCCTGGGCAACGGGCTGCTTTGTCTGGTAGGACGTCCCCAGATCAGCTTTTGTGACCACTTTGGCAACGTAATTGAAGAACTGTATGTATGCCGGCTTGTTAAGGCCGAGCTTTTCACGCAGCTCCTGTCTTTCTTCCAGAGTGGCTTCCTGGCTGAGGAGGGCATCCACCGGATCACCCGGCGTGATAGCGCTTAGGATAAACACAATGGCTAAGACACCTATTATAACGGGAATTAACCATAAAAGTCTTCTGATAATATATTTTGTCATAGCATTTGCCTTCCTCCTGCCATGTTCCTTATCTCAGTTAATAGCTTAATGATATTAGTATCAGTACTGCTAACAGGAACTCACGGAAAGTGTCTTCCCGCGAGTTCCTGTACGGAATACGAGTGTATACCGGCAGCTATCCTACGCGATAGGCCCTGGAGAGATCGACGTCTGTAAAGACCGTCAGCGTAATGCCCTGGAGACTTGAAACTGTTGTGATGATGCGGTTTTGAGAAACGAGCGGAACAACCGGGCAGGCTTCGTTGACAATGCTCTGGATCTTCTTATAAGCATCATATCGTGTTGCCTCGTCAATCGTGCCCTTGGCAATATCCATCAGCTTATAGACCTCTTCCGTGCCCTGCCAGCCGGCGCCGCCTCTCACCTGCTGGAAGGAATTTCGTCCGTCGACCAGATTCATGACCGCTGCGGGGTCCGGGTTGGAACTGTTGATCATCTGGGCTTCAAAATTACCCTCAGCTATATCTTTAGAAAAGACGCTCGAATCCTCCGGTGTTACCTGGACTGTAATGTTGATCTCCTTCAGCTGGTTCTGGATCAGCTCAGCCAAAGCCTTGAACATTGAGTTTTCGGCATATTTAAGAGAGAAGGTGAAGCCGTCCGGATATCCCGACTGCGCCAGCATCTCTTTTGCGGCTGCAACATCATAGTGATAGTAATTCTTGTCTGTGCTGCCCGGCGCCGAATAGGCCGGGCTCAGCTTCGACAGAAAGCTGTCAGAGGTGTTGCCGAATTCGCCCACGGCCACATCCCGGTTCGCATCATAGTTGAGAGCAAGCGCGATGGCCCGGCGTACGTTAGCATCCGAAAATGGGGCAAAGCTCCCGCTGCAGTTGAGATACATCGTTGTCAGTGTCGCTGTTTCAACATTTTGTACCGTAAAGTTCGTGTCGCCCTGAAGCTGTGAAACCTGGGAGGCCACCGGATCGAGCGCAACGTCCACGTCGCCCGACTGGAGGTTCATAAGGCGTGCCGAAGCGTCACCAATGATACGGAATTCAACGGTTTTGAAATATGCCTTATCGCCGTAGTAATTGTCATTTCTCTCAAGGATGACGGCAGTTCCTCTTTCCCATTTGACAAATTTATACGGCCCGCAGCCTGATGAGGGGGCTGACAGCTGCTGCTCAACGCCGCCGCCTGCTTCGACAGCCTTCTGGCTGACAATTCCGAGTGCTGCGTTGCCGAGTGTGTAGAAGATATAAGGCTCGGCGACCTTTGTCGCCAGGACGACGGTGTACTCGTCGACGGCCTTGCAGTTGGGAATATCAAACTTGCCCAGATAATTTCCTAAAAATCCCTGATCGCTGCCGGTTTGGAAGGTATAGATGACATCGCTGGCCGTGATATGGGAGCCGTCATGCGCGTACACATCGTCGCGCAGCTTGAACTCAATGTGTGTATCGTCGATATATTTCCACTCGGTGGCGATCATCGGTTCAAATTCCTGCGCAACTGAGTTCCAATGGACGAGCGTGTCATTTAAGAAAACGTTGATAGGCCCATTTGTGCTGACAGCGGTCGTAGCGAGTGTGAACAGGCCTGTTGGATCACCCTTGTGGGCAATGACAAGCTTATCCGTATCGGAGGGTGCCGGCCTGCCTGAGGCTGCATCAGTTTGGGGTGCCGCACTGGCGGCGTCGGA
This sequence comes from Clostridiales bacterium, assembly GCA_012718935.1. Lineage (GTDB taxonomy): Bacteria > Bacillota > Clostridia > Oscillospirales > Oscillospiraceae > Sporobacter. The sequence continues at coordinate 8,695 of JAAYBH010000501.1, read as the reverse complement.
GGGGGCCGCGGCGCTTTGAGCCGGGCTCGGTGCGCTTTGGGAAGGGCTCGGTGAGCTTGTGGTAGCGGCTGAATTGCAGGCTGTCATTCCGATTGCGAGCACGAGAACCAGTAGGATTGCCATGATCTTTTTCATGAATTTTGCCTCCTTTTAAAATTAAAGTAATACTTCCACGGTCTGTTGCCAAACCAAAAAACAGTGCCGCTCAATGATCTGACGATTTAAATAACCCTTTTTATCCGGAGTTCTGTCAGCTCGTCATCCGTCAGGCCCAGGATATCGTGATAAACCTCCTCGTTACCGCCTCCAAGCTCCGGGGACGACGTGTATTCAATTTTGTTTTCGCTCATACGCGGCGCGAAGCCGGGGACCTTCAGCTTCCCTAGCTGCGGGTGATCCACTTCGATAATCATGCCCTCAGCCATATAGTGGGGATCGTTCGTGATATCTCCGATATCGAGTACAGCTCCCGCCGGGATATCTGCTTTTGCCAGGGTGTCCATTGCTTCATATTTTGTTCGCTGACTTGTCCATTGCGTTATGATATCGTCAAGGATATCCCTGTAAATAAAACGTGATTGCGGCGTTGCAAATCGATCATCAGCAAGAAGGTCCAGCCTGCCAATAATTCGGCAAAGATCATCGAAATTCTTGCTCCCGGGCGCCCTTGAGCAGTAGATATGGACATAGTCGTTGAGACCGAAAGGCTTGCAGGGATAAGTGCCCGCCGGGGCCACATCCTCGAGCGGCATTCCGTTTCCGACCCGGCGCGGCGGCTCGCCGGTATTATAATACGGCTCCCAACTTGAACGGCATAAACCGATAATAAAATCCTGCATGGCGATATCGATGCGCTGCCCGATCCCCTGAACAGCCTTTTGGTGCAGCGCGGCGCAGATAGACATGGCGCAGGCGATACCCGTTCCGGAATCGGCCACACTGACGCCGGCCTTCATCGGCATCTCCGGCGTGCCTGTTAACGCTACAAACCCTCCGGTATGCGTCGCTATCGGGTCAAATGCAGGGTAGTCGGCATAAGGGCTAGTTTTCGAAAAACCTTTGATAGAGGCAAAAATGATCTTGTTATTTATTTCTCTGCACTTTTCATATCCGAGTCCGAGCCTCTCAATCGACCCGGGCCCCATGTTTTCCACGATGACGTCTGCTTTTGATAGCAGTTTATATATAAGCTGAACGCCTTCCGGTGATTTGAGATTGCATGTGATGGATTTTTTGTTCATATTGAGAATTGCAAACCCGTATGTATCGATGTCCGGTTTAACAACAGAGTGTCTTCCTAATTCACCTGTAAGCGGCCGTTCCACTTTCCAAACCTCGGCTCCCATCCATGCCAGCGTTTCCGTGCAAACGGTACCTGATTCAAACTGCGTCAGGTCGATGATCTTTACTCCCGTCAGCGGCCCTACTCCCATTACCTTTCCCTCCGGATAATTTTTTCTTCGATAAAGCTTTCTACAAGGGCCGTCATCGTCTCCCTGTTCCACTTCCTTCCATCTACAGGATCGGCCTTAAAGGTCAAAACCGGAATCCCGGCCTTCTCAAGTGCCTCGGTTATGAAATAGGAGCCCTCGACAGACAGCATACAGTTGTCCGGAACCATGTACACAACGCCGTCAATTCCGTTGAGTTTTGCTTCCTTTACAAACCAGTTAGCGTTCCAGGGCGGCATATGCAGAAAATCCTCCATGCCGATAAACCTGGCCGCCAGCGCGCGCAGCGGGTCTTTTGCCACGTTGCGGCGAATATATGCGTCCGCGCCCATCGCCAGATACATGCTCCAGATAAACGCCGCCCCATATTTTTCCTCAAAATTCTGATAAAACGCAAAGTCATGCCATAAGCCCCGGCCCAGCCACATCAGCCTGTATTTTTCATTCGGCACGGCGGCGTGACCAGCGTCGACAAGCGCTTTGATCTCCTCGTACAGACCCCTGGCGTGATCGGCGGCCCACTGCGTACCCCGCTGCCACTGTGCCTGCATAACGGCGTTGATCGTATCGACGACAGTCACGGGTGCCGGCCGCGTTTTGGCAATCAGGTCGCGGGTCTTGAGATACCAGGTCTCCTGCTCGTTGATGAGCTCAGACACCTCAATGAGTTTGTTCCGGTCGAACATTCTGCCGGTTTTCGTCTCGACAAACCGGATCAGCTGCTTCAGGTCCTCTACCGCCAGATCAAGCCTGTCGGGTTCATAAAGCTCCTCCCACCTGTCGTGCGCCAGGTCCCACCAGTTTTCCGGCACGATGCGTGCGTTGGTGTTTTCCAGGGGGTAATAAACAGCGCCATGATTCTTGGCGAACATCTCGAATATTTTCCCCATGCAGTCGCAGGTCAGCCGCGTGACGGCCATCGTCGGCGACGGGAGCCCGCCCCAGGGGCCTTCCTCCACGTCGTTGGGGTCCATGCTTTCCGCAAGCGCCATGACGCAGTAGGTGCACAGATCGTCGCGGAAGCCCGCATCCTTTAAAAATCCACAATATGCAGGCGTTTTGCGCTTGGCACCGCAGATGGCTGCCCACCATTGGTTGACGACGAACGGAATATCAAACGCCCTGAAGATTTCAAGGGGCACATCTGCATTCAGGTAAGCGAATTCCTCCCCGTTCCGGACCCTCTCCTGTATCGTCCTGAACCATTCCTTTTGGTAAGCCGCGGAGGCTGCCGTTGCCTTGAGTGACTTGACAGCGCGCTGCATGTCGGGCGCTTTATTCTCCGGACTCATCTGCCGTCACTTCCCTTCAGCGATTCCACAAACCAGCGGATACCGTCGCAGAGCTTTTCCGTTTTCGTAACAGGATACTGTACTCTCCCGAAATACGAACTTTTTATACCGATATCGACCAGTGCTTTTTTTTGGGAAGGGTACTCCCAGGTCAAGGCGTCGTCATTTACATTTGAGGTGAAAACAACACCTTCCGCTTTTGCTTTTCCGGCATTTTCCGTCAGGTCTTTGACCCGCAGCGTAACAGAAGCCCTTTTTGTGTTGGATACGCGCATCATATACCGATCAACAACAGCGCACAGCGGGTCAATGTCTGTTCTGGTGTCCTTATCGTAGTATCTGTCTCCCCAGTCATGATCCTCTCCGACGACAACACCGCCGGCTTCCTCAATAAGGTCATACAGCCCCGTTGTTTCCTGCGGGCTCCCCGTCAGATACAAGCGGGCGCCCTTCACTTCCGGCCAGTTTTGCGCTTCCCGGGCGACAGTCCTCACAAGGCGCGTATGCTGGGATTTTTCCATAAAGAAAGCAGAACCGATGATGACCAGGGCCTCCGAGCCGCTGAGGTGCACGATGTCACCCTTGCGTAAATCGGAAATCTCACGCAGTGCCGCTCTGTTATCATTGCATAATTCGGAAGCCGCGCGGATCTGCTCGTCTGTGATAACCCTGCCAGCCCAGGCCTCCAGCTGCTTTTTGAATTCACCGATTGTGAATATATTGTGCTCCTGATACAGATAGTTCCGGCTGAACAGCCAGTCTATAAACACCGTCGGAGGCACGGGCATCGCCGGTTCGGTCCTGATAATCTCTCTCAGGTAGACAAACAGGCGGACGCAGACATCGGCTGAATTTGTAATTACAAGGCTGTCGAGCAGCTTATCGTATGTACCGTCAACAATTTTCTCGAAATGCGCCCGGGACAACGGGTCAAACGTCTCCTCCAGATACCGGCCGGCATATGGCAGCTGCCTTTCCGGGCCCGCATATACCTTCACCGGCAGCATACCCGCCGCAATGACTAGCTCTTCCGGAACATCAGCGCCGAGCTGCCGGACAACCTTCTTCCCTTCGGCTTTCCACTTCAGAGCAGCTTCCTCACGATGACAGTAGGAATGGATAAGTTCCATAAATGCAGCGCTTTTCTTTGCACAATCGCGAATGCCCATCAGGAGGTCTCCTCTTCTTCTTTTTCACGCCCGGTATGGTGCCTAACGTTGCCTGTTATTCTGCTTATCAGTCTGCTTCGTTTCGCATCACCTTGATTTTGGCGTGCATCTTCTTTTTGCAGAACGCATAGATGATCAGTGCAATAACAACGGGGATGATCATTATTCGATACATTACAGAATAGCCGAGAATGTCATCGCCGCTGTGGGACTCGACCATGGAAATAACAAGACCGCCCAGTGTGGGGCCGACCAGGATCCCCAGATCGATCCCCATATAATTCGTGTTGCCGGCAACGCCTCTTCGTTCCTTGGACACGAGCAGCATATTTAAAGTCTGGATAATCGGCTGGCTGAAACCGTACCCCAAAGCTGTTAAGATGCCGGCCGCCACAAACATTGGCAGGGAGCGGCAAAAGCTCAGGAAGGCCAAAGAACAGCTGAAAATTATCAGTCCCGGCATGACAGTCCTTCCGATACCGTACCGATCGGCGATTCGTCCGGCCACAGGCCGAACGACAACCATACAAACCGCGCTGGCTGTAAAGTACAGGCCGATTTTGTCCACGCCGAGCAACTCGCCGTATATTGCGATGAAATAGCTACTGGAATATGCAAGAGATATAAAAAACAGGACGATTGCGGACCAGATGATTTCCGGTGCAATGATCTGCTTTACAGTTATTCTAAAAGGAACCTTACTGATGTGATGTTGATTTTTTAACAGTAACGAGAGTAAAAAACACAAAAAAACAAGTCCCGTACAGATAAAGAAAGTGGGATTATATCCGATCAGATCTGCAAGGCCGAGACCTGCCGCCGGTCCGACGGCTGTGGCTATTACCGAGCCAAGATAGAACACACCGAGACCTGAGGCTATTTTTCGGTTTGGGAGAAGATTACTGGCAAGCGCCAAGCAGAGCGGAACGGCAAAGGCAACTCCTAGGCCGTGAATCAGCCGGGCAACAATAAGCGTCGTGATATCGTGCGCAAAACCGCAAATGACAATTGCCAACGTTATTACAGCGTAAGCTATCGTCAGCAGCCTGTTTTTATGAAAATAATCCATCGCAGGTCCTGCGAGCGGCCGTATTGCCAACGCTGTCACTGCAAATGTGCTCGCCACGATCCCAACAACGGAAGCCTCGCATCCAAGAGAATACGCATACTTCGGAACCAGCGTATTCATCATAAATTGGCTCATGCTCATGAGGAAATTCAGAACAAAGAGTATAGCGAACGATTTCGTCCAGATCCTTTCTTTCCCCTCGCCAGCCGCTTCAGCTACCATAAGATCTACCTCGGTACGGGCATTCATGCCATGCATACTCGCTTAAACCAAAATGGATTTATAATAGAAGTATAGAGGTTATGTGTGGCCGAACACAATATTCACACTGAATATAAATAATTCCCAGGGCTGTGCATACTGCAACATTGCAGGCCAAGAGCAGCAATTTTGTTAAATATAATGTTGATTATCGGTGTTTTGTCTGTTACACTTTGGCTATATTCAACATATAATGTGGAGTTTTGTATAAATATGATCGCTGAAAATATGTATATTCTGCTCAGCCGATCCTGTAAAAATCCGGAGGTCATAGTATGCTTTCAATTCCCATTTTGACGAGAGGTCTCGACGAGTCTATTCTGTTCGCACAGGCAGCAGGTCAGTATTTGGAAGGAATTACAGGAATCATGATGCTCGACGACGATACCGATCCGGAAGAGCAGTACCTGTATATCTGCGATATGGATACGGCGCTGAAGAGGATTCATGATTTTTCCGCTTCAGTGCACATTGCCCTATTCTGCTCCGCCCCTCAAAAGTGCAGTATGATCGATAATATCCCTGAGGGGATTACCTTTATTGTATTCTCAATCCCGTTAGCCAGGTTGTACAACAGCATATTTAAGGCCTATACAACATACCGCAGCTGGATCCACGAGCTTCAATCATACCGGCTCCATGAAGACGGCCTGCAGAAGATGGTGGAGACCGGCTTCCAGCAGATCAAACACCCGATAATTGTGATGAACTCCGGCTTTAAGTCAATGGCCGCTTATATTCCGGACGATTATCATGACGCGATTACAGATGAGCTCAAGGATAACGGCTTCCTGGCTTATGACACCGTACGCATGCTGTTTAACGAGCACCGCCGGCAGCCAGGCTACAGTAAAACATGCACAGACCTGGAATATGTCTCCGAAATAACGGGCCGTCGGACGTTTTCGCGCTTTATTAGGCATTTTGGCAACATCGCTGCTCTTGCCGTCATCAGCTTGTCAGGCAGTGAAGAGGATCCATACTGCGCCGTACTTGTCAAGGATCTGTTCGATAGTATCAGCTCATTCCTGATGGGAAACGAAAGGCTCAAGCACCTGTCAAATACAGAAGCCAATTCACTGCTTACAGATTTGATCGAGCACAGGCTCACAGATCAGAACGAGCTGGAGATGCGTCTGAAGCTTCTGGATTATTCCTTCGGGAAATATTACTGCCCGCTGATTCTCTCCTTCGGCGAGCCAAAAGACATCCCGTGGAATTATGTCATCGGTGAAATGGATCAGATTTTCCCGAACAGCCTGATCACGGAGTATCAGGGAAATCTGGTAATCCTGGCGAAGAAGGAAAGGCTGTTTGCCGCTGTTACTTATAACGAGCCAAAAATGAACAATTTTCTCGAATCCTATAATGCCTATATGTCTATAGGCAGATGCTCGGAATTTCTCACTTCCCTGCGTCCGCTTTACATACAAGCTCTCGCGACAATCAGGCTCGGCAGGATTTTCCGTAAAGACCCAAAGGAAAGAGTGTTCAAGTATGACGACTACTGCATGTACCATTATGTTGAATTGTGCATCGAATCCTCCATAAATACTTATCAATTCGGAAATATGGCCTACCTTGGCCATCCGTCTGTCATCGCTTTAGCCCGGTATGATGAAGAACACGGCACAAATCTGCGGCAGACTCTTTTCGTTTACCTCACCTCAAACTGCAACGCGACGCAGAGTGCGAAAAAACTCTATGTTCACCGGAATACGATCAACTATAAAATCAATCTGATCGAGGAGATTATTGGTGAGAGTCTCGGTAATTTCGCCTTTCAGGAGCAGCTGATGTTTTCGTTTTACCTGATTGAATATATAGAAAAATATTTGAATGAAAACCCTCTGACAGACCGAATGCGCGACCTGAGTACATTCAATCCGGTGTCTTACCAACCATTTCGGGATGACTAATAAAGATAACAAAAAAAAGCTCAAGACGAATAGTCCTGAGCTTTTCTAACGGCGTCTTGATGTAAAGACCACTACTAAAAGATGACTATGTCATCCCCTTCCCACTTGTACCTGGCGTTCAGCTCCGCATCTTTTGTTATCTTTACGATGTAGTCCAGGATCTCCCTGCCTGTTTGTGTATTCCCGTGCACGCGAGGGATGCCGTCTTTCTCCACCTTCAGGAGGATCAGCCTGTTGGAAGCGATGCTCCCGTTCTCTATTATCAATTTTGCCGCCAGACAGTAAATGGACTCGGGATGAAACGGGTAGGTGGGATAATCGGGGTCGGGCACAAACCCAAACCGCTCCACCCTGCTCTTTATCCATTTTTCGTTATCACTGTTCCTATCGCCCGGGATCTTACCCTTGAACAGTGGTGATAGCTGCGGAACGTAACAGATAAAATTATTCAATCCGTGATATATTGCCCTGCCTTTGTAGATCTCAATCCCCCGGGCTAAATGGCTGTGAGAGGATACTACCACATCAGCACCGTTATCAATCGCTCTGTGAGAAAGGAACTTTTCCCAGGGCGCAACGACTGATGGCTGATGCACAAAACCTTTATGGAAATATACGATCAGTAAATTGCACTGATCCTTCGCTGCTGCTATCTCGGAGCAGATTTCATCGCAGCTTACTTCATCAATGAAATTAAACCCCATCATACCGGTATCCATATGGACGGGCTTTTTCAAATCCCAAATGTCATTTTCCAATCGGGTATGCGTTTGATCAAGCAGGTGCTCGGGAACATAGGCACGGGTGAAGTTCACATAGGAGACACCTCCTCTGGTATCTGTTGCAAAGGTGTACTTAGGGCCGACAGCGTTGTAAGCCAGTACTCCGATCTTCAATCCGTCTTTTTCCACGAAAGCCGGCTTTTTTGCTTCTGAGATGTTGCTGCCTCCGCCGCAGTGTGCGATTTGCTTTTTTTCACACCATTGAACTGTGGCGGCAACCCCGGCCTCGCCGTAGTCATAAAAATGGTTGCCGGCAAGTGTCAGCAGATCTATACGCCCGACCAATGGTTCGAGTGTGCTCGTGAGCTTAAATTCATTGGCGCATTCCAGCATCTCATCCAGATAAGGCTCTTCAAGATGCGCCATTCTGAAATCACAACTGTCGAGGAGATTGTTGATGTAGGCCATATATCTTTCCGGTTCGGCGCCTAAAACCAGGTCTCCCGCGAAAAGCAGCGTATGACGTTTATTAACCATAATACAGCTCCTTGTTTGTCGCAATCATTTATGATACACACCATCTAATGCGATAATAATTTGCCTAATTATATCATATTTTTTGGTGAATACTTAATTATGCGAAATTGTTCAGGTTTAAAACGTGTCAACAGTTGAGTTGAAAACTCCTCGCAGCATAGCCGAGCCGAAATTTCGATGCAATATGTATTTGAATTGCGGTTCACAAATGGCATTTTATTTGATACAATGACTGCATGAAGAGTCAAGCGAAAGGATGAATTCTATGTATATCT
>JAAYBH010000500.1 GCA_012718935.1 Clostridiales bacterium | reverse complement strand
TGGGCATCGATGTAAAGCCTATCCCGCCCGATCAGCTAAGCGAGATCCGCCGTCAGCTGTCGGCTATTGGCAACAACATCAACCAGATTGCGCGGGTTGCCAACGGGACGGGGCGTATCGGCAAAGAGGACATTGACGCCATTAAATCCATGCAAACGCAGATATGGCATCAGGTCAAGACCTTCTGAACCATGGCAATCACGAAAATACTCTTTATCCGGGCCAGGCTGGATGACCGCGTATCCTATGTGACCAACGAGAAAAAGACCACGCTTGACGGCATGATCGAGTATGCCGTGAGCGGGGACAAAACGGAGCAGCGGCTGTACGAGGCCGCCCTGAACTGCGCTTCCCCGGAGACGGCATACTGGGAGATGGCGGCCACCAAGGAGCGCTGGGGCAAAACCGGCGGCGTCCTCGGCTATCACATCATACAGAGCTTTGCGACTGGAGAAACGACACCGGACGAGGCGCATGAAATTGGAATTGAGCTTACCCGCCGTCTGTTCGGAGACCGATTTGAAGCGGTGATCGGAACGCATCTGAACACGGATAATCTACATACACACATCGTCATCAACTCCGTGTCCTTTAAAGACGGCGGCAAATACCGGTCCACGAAAGCAAATATGTACCGCATCCGAGAGGTGTCCGATGCTCTTTGCCGGGAGCACAGCCTGTCTGTTATCCTCAGTCCCCAGGGGCACGGCAAGCACTATGCCGAATGGAAAGCTGAAAAAGAGGGCAAGCCCACGGTGCGAAGCCCCATCCGCGAGGACATCGACTTAGCGATCAGCCAGTCCCTTGCGCCCAGCCAGTTTTACGACGCCATGCGCAAAATGGGCTATGAACTGAAGCTCAACGTCAAATATCCCGCCGTCAGGCCGCAGGGCTCGGACAGGTTTTTCAGACTGAAATCCCTCGGAACAAACTACACGCCGGAGGCAATACAGCACCGCATCCTCGGCCAGACGTCTGTCAAAGCGCCGGAGAAAAAGGCGGGGCCACCTGCCGGTCGGAAAACCCAGAAGAAGCAATATCATTTTAAAGGCACATTGCCCCCGCGTAAGAAAATGACCGGTTTCCGCGCCCTGTATTTTCACTACCTGTATAAGATGGGGATACTTCCCCGAAATCGTGCACCCTCGAAACGGGTGCATTTTTTATTGCGCGAGGATTTGCGCAAGCTTGATCAGATCACCGCCGAGACGAAATTTCTCTGCACCTATCGTATCGACACCAAGGAGCAGCTTTTGAAACATCAATCCTCCGCGGAAGCTGGTATTGCCGCCCTCACGAACGAGCGGAAGCACCTGCGGTACCGTGCGCGCAGCATCAAAGACGAGGCGCAGCTTGCGGAGTGTAAGGACAAAATCACGGAAATCAGCAAAAAGCTATCCACCTTGCGAAAGGAGGTCAGGTATTGCACCGGCATCCTGTCCCGGTCGGAGCAGATGACGGATACGCTCTCAAAGGTCAGGCAGGACGAAATCAAGGAAAAGGAGTTGAAACAGCATGAGTACCAACGCGGACGCGGCGGACCAGGTCGTTAGTATGAGCCTGCAGGGACTGAAGGTCGTCGCGGAAATCAGCGGCGCGGGCGCGAAAAATGTCGCCGCCTGCCTGTACGCCGTTTTGAAGGAACAGAAGAAAACCAAGGGAAAAACCCGGCTGGAGAGTATGCTTCGAAGCGGCAAGGAGCTGAAAGTATTTGCCGTTAAGAGTGAAGATCTCAAACGTTTCACCCAGGAGGCCAAACGCTACGGTATCCTCTTCTGCGCTCTCCGTGGTAAAAATGACACGGACGGCATGTGCGACATCATGGTGCGCGCCGAGGACGCCTCGAAGATCAACCGCATCGTGGAACGCTTCAAGCTGGCCACGGTCGACACGGCGGCCATCAGGACGGAGATCGAAAAGACAAAAGCTGAAAAAGAAGTCATCGTCAGGGATACCCCCGCCGATAAGAGCACCGATGCCATGGTTGACGAGCTGATGCGGAAGCCGCCGGAGCCAGCCGCAGCCAGCTCGTCAGAGCCAAACCCTACCATGGCGACGATGGAGAAAGGGGGTCCATCCGAGCCTATCTCGAAAAGCAAAAGCAGTCCCGAAAAGGATATACCGGTCCTGAATGACGCAGCGGCCCCTGAACGCCGCTCCATCCGGCAGGAACTGCGCGATATCCGGGCGGCGCAGAAGGATGATGCTGAAACTCTCGATACCCCCAAGAAGCAAAAATCCCGTAAATATGAGCCAAAGCACCTTGCACCCAAGCAGAAAAATATTAAGGAGAGATCATGATCATGAGTAACTACGACGATTTGTTTGCAGGCGCAGCCCGGCAGGACACGCCTAAGTCCGAATTCAAACCCGCCTCCGCCTTCGATAAGGAAACCTGGGCGGCCCAAAAGCAGGCCGAGCGCGCCGAGGTTTTTGCGCTGATGGACTGCGCTTCCGAAGCCGTTATCTCCAACAGTAAGGATTTTCAGAGTTATCTTGACGTTCAGAGCCGCTTTGACAAGTACAGCGCGGGCAATATCCTGCTGATTCTCACGCAGAATCCGGACGCCACCCAGCTCCGCGATTTCGACAGCTGGAAGGAGAACGGCGTTTCCATCAAAAAGTCTGAGAAGGGCGTCAGCATCCTCGAGCCGGGCGACGAGTACACCCGCGAGGACGGAACGACCGCCGTCAGCTACAATGTGAAAAAGGTGTTCGACATTTCACAGACCACGGCGAAGCCCCAGCCCGCGCCTCATCCCGTAAACGAGCGGGAACTGATCAAAGCGCTGATGACAAACCCGCCTGTGCCCATCGTCATCAGCAACCAGCTTCCCGACAATGTGGGAGCCAACTATGATCCCCAGAATCTTGTCATCAACATTCGTCAGGGCATGGACGGAGCTAGCATTATCCGATCCTTGACACAGGAGCTTGCCCACGCCGAGACGGACGGGCGCGACGGCAAGTATTCCCGCGGCGGCAGTGCTTTCACCGCCTACTGCGCATCGTATGTCGTCTGTCGGAAACACGGCGTCGATGTCAGCGGCTACGATTTCAGCAAGCTGCCGGAAAGTTATAAGGATATGGACGCGCAAAAGGCCCGCTGGGAGCTCTCGAAAATCCGGCTTACGTCCGGCGCTGTTCTTGAAAATATCAGCAAATCACTGGGTGAACAGCGGACGGCCCAGAAGAAAACACAGCCTGAGAGATAGGAGGCTTCCATGTCAAAAGAAGAAAAGCGGGTGCTTACCCTTGACGAGTACGAACAAGGCGTCGTCATCAACGCCCTCAACGACATGCGAAACGAGCTGATCGAGGAAAAGCGCCCCACCGATGCCGTCGACGAGCTGCTGATAAAGACCATCGACGCCCCAAAGAAGAAACGGGGGCTGTTCAGCGATGAGGCGCGATAAGTTTTCCAAGTCCAGCCTTGTGCTCTATGCCTTCTTCCTGATACCTGTGGTATGGGCGGCATTGCTTGCCGCCCCGCACCTCTCCGGCGGGCTTCCCGAGATCGTCAGGAATATGGCGGAGGCAATTAACAATCCGCTTGATATAACATGGACGGGCGATACGCCGAAATGTATCGCTCTTTTTGTTGCCGCCTATCTCATGGGCATCGGAATATATGCCGCCACCGCAAGGAACTACCGACGTCGGGAGGAACACGGCTCCGCCCGATGGGGTGCCGCGGAGAAGGTCAATAAAATGTATTGTGCGTCGCCGCCTGAAGCCAACAAGCTCCTGACGCAGAATGTCCGCATCGGGCTGGACGGTCGCAAGCACCGCCGAAATCTCAACGTCATGGTGGTGGGCGGCTCCGGCAGCGGCAAGACGCGCTTTTATGCCAAGCCGAATATCATGCAGGCCAACACGTCCTTCGTGGTCTTGGACCCGAAGGGCGAAATCTTACGCGACACCGGGCATCTGCTGGAAGAAAAGGGCTATGAAGTACGGGTACTCGACCTGATCAATATGGAGCTGTCGCATTGTTACAATCCATTCGCGTATATCACGTCGGATAAGGACATTCCCATTCTTGTCACCAACTTTTTCCGCAACACCACGCCCAAGGGAACGCAGACCACCGACCCCTTCTGGGACAACTCCGCCACGATGCTGCTGGAAGCCCTGATGTTTCTTTTGTGGTACGAGGCTCCGCCCGAGGAACAGAACTTCGAGATGATCATGGAACTGATCGACGCGATGGATACGCGCGAAGACAACGAGGATTACCGGAGCGCACTGGATATCCTGTTCGAGCGGATCGAGCTGAATAATCCGAATCATATCGCCGTCAGCTACTACAACAAGGTGACCAAGGGCGCGGCCAAGACCATAAAGAGCATTCTGATCACCTTAGTCACCCGCATGGATAAATTCAATCTGCCGCCGCTGGCCGCGCTCACCCGGACCGACGACATGGTGCTCTCAACCATCGGCGAAAAGAAGACGGCGCTTTTTGCCGTCATCCCGGACAACGATTCGAGTTTCAATTTTCTGGTCGGCATGCTCTACACACAGCTTTTTCAGAGTCTCATGTTCCTCGCCGACCACAAGTATGGCGGGCGTCTGCCCGTCCACGTCCATTTTGTGATGGACGAGTTTGCCAATGTCGCGCTGCCGGACGAATTCGACAAACTGCTGTCCACCATGCGCAGCCGTGAGATTAGCGTTTCCATCATCCTGCAAAACCTTGCTCAGCTCAAAGCCCTGTTTGAAAAGCAGTGGGAAAGCATCATCGGCAACTGCGACGAGTTTCTTTACCTCGGCGGCAACGAGCAATCCACGCACAAATATGTCTCCGAAATGCTCGGCAAGGAAACCATCGACACGAACACCTACGGCAGGAGTCTCGGGCACAACGGCAGTTATACGACCAATTATCAGATAACCGGCCGCGAGCTTCTCACGTCCGACGAGGTGCGGATGCTCGACAACCGCTACGCGCTGCTCTTCATCCGCGGCGAGTGCGCGGTCATGGACGAAAAGTTCAACATTCTCAAACACCCAAACGTTAAACTGACCGCGGACGGTGGTAAAGCGTCGTATTTTCACGGCGGTGCCGACGCCGCGATTGCTACCGTTCTCTTTAAACCTGAAGAAAAAACCGCGCCTGTTCCGACTGCGGAAAAGGATTACGACAGCGGCTATGAGCTGCTGTCCGAACAGGAGCTTCAGGAACAATTTGAAAAGGAGAAAAAATCCAATGAAAACTCCAAAAAACATTAAAAAGGTATTTGCCGTTTACTGCGTGCTGGTTCTGATGTTTGCACTTATGACCCTCACGGCCTATGCCACCGACGACCCGATTGAAGTCGTAAACAACCTGTCCGACTTCATTTTCGGGCTGATCCGGGCCATCGGCCTTATCCTGTTGGGCTTCGGCATCGTGCAGGTCGGACTAAGCCTGAAAACGCACGATCCGTCCCAACGCGCCAACGGTTTTATGACGGTCGCCGGCGGTATCATCATCACGTTTGCCAAAGAGATTTTGGATCTTATTACGGGAGGTTGATTGCGATGTTTAATAATTTCCCTATTAAAGAGAAAATGCACATCCACTCTCTGGACGGCGAGCTGCGGGACGCCACCATCCTGAAACGGCTGGGCGACAACGATTATATGGCCGAGTTTAACGGTGTGAAATGCCACGCCATCTATAACCCTTTCGTCGACAAATTTTATGTGGACGACAAATACGGCGTCATTCAGGATAAGACGCCAATCCGGGACAGCGAGTGCCGATGATTATTAAATCGGGTAGGAGGGGGTGGCTAACCCCCGTCCTCCCACACCACCGAGTATGCGGATCACGCTCACGGCGGTTCGCTTGGCATAAATAGTAGACCGCTATTCACGGCGTACTGCACATCCATTC
>JAAYBH010000499.1 GCA_012718935.1 Clostridiales bacterium | reverse complement strand
CTGTATTGAGAAGAATCTGTTGTATTAGACGGCTGTGAATGGTATATTTAATAAATACAGCATTTGGTTTCTTTTGGGAGGTTTTTTATGAATATACTGATCAGGGATATTCTCGCCGTTTTGCCCGACGGCGTTAAAATCTGCTCCGTGAGCATCGAAAACGGTGTGATAACATCAATTGGCGGCGAACCCGGGGGCTTCAAAGCTGACAAGACAATTTCGGGCGGCGGTAAGATGCTCATACCCGGCCTTGTGAACGCCCATACCCATGCCTATATGACGGTTTTCCGTAACTGCGCTGACGACCTGACCTTCAACGACTGGCTGTTCGGCAGGATTATGCCCCTGGAGGACAAGCTCACGGCGGAGGACTGCTATTGGGGCACGCTGCTGGGCTTTATGGAAATGCTCTCCACCGGGACGACGTCGTTCAACGACATGTACATCCGAGCCGACGCCTCTGCCCGCGCCGTAACCGAAGCAGGGATACGCGGCGTATTATCGCGTGGTCTCAGCGGCGGAGCAGACGATGCCGCCGGCGGCGAAAGGCGCCTTAAAGAGGCTGTCGAGGAAATTGAAAAGTGGAAGAGCGCTGAAAACATTATATTCATGCTGGGGCCTCACGCGCCGTATACCTGCGATTCCGGCTACCAGAAGGAGGTTGCCGGTGAAGCGCGGCGTCTTGGGGTCGGGTTGCACACACACGTCTCGGAGAGCGCTGCCGAGATGGCGTCGATCAAAGAAAGGTACGGCTGCACGCCTCCGGAGCTTTTCGACAGGACCGGTCTGCTGACGGGTCGGACGGTCGCCGCTCACGGCGTTTATCTGACGGACAGCGACATCGAGCTGATGGCGGCGCGCGGTGCGTCTCTGGCGACAAACCCTGTCAGCAACCTGAAGCTCGCCAACGGCGTTGCGCCCGTACCGAAGCTTCTGAAAGCCGGCGTCAATGTGGCGCTGGGAACCGACAGCGCCGGCAGCAACAACGCGCTCAATATGTTCCGGGAGCTGGGGCTTGTCACCATCCTCCACAAGGGCATGTCGGGAAACCCACAGGCGGTCACTGCCCGGGAGGGCTTTGACATGGCGACAAAAAACGGTGCAAAGGCGCTGGGGCTTAATAAAGTCGGTGAGATCAAAACCGGATACAAAGCGGATTTGGTCATATTAAGTCTGGACCGTCCGAACATCCAGCCGCTGAATGATCCCGTTGCGGCGCTTGCCTATTCATTTAACGGCGCCGAGGTCGAGACCGTCATGGTGGGCGGAAGACTTCTGATGGAGAACAGGGAGTTCTTAACAATTGACAGGGATAAGGTCATTTATGAAGTCAATAAAATCTGTGAAAGGATCGGCACCCGATGAGTGAAATCAGAGACAAGGCACTTGCCCCCTCAGGTGAAAAAAAGATCACTTGGGCGCGGCGCAACATGCCGCTGCTGGGCAGTATCGAAAAGGAGCTGTCGGCAACAAAGCCCTTCAAGGGTCTTAAAATTACGCTCTCCGTCCACATGGAGGCGAAAACTGCCTGCCTGTGCCGCGTGATGCAGGCGGCGGGCGCCGAAATGCATGTTACGGGCTGCAACCCGCTGTCCACTCAGGACGACGTCGCCGCCGCACTGGCTGTGGGGAACAGTCGCGCCGGGGGTATTGATGTGCACGCCTGGCACGCGGCAACGGCGGAGGAATATGAGCGCCACCTGATGGCGGCGCTCATGTCGGGCCCGAATATCATCATCGACGACGGCGGCGATCTGATCAATCTCATCCATACAAAGCTGACGCATTTGATTCCCGATATCATCGGCGGCTGCGAGGAGACGACGACGGGCATCATGCGTCTTAACTCCATGATGCGGGAGGGTGCGCTGAAATTCCCGATGATCACCGTTAACAACGCCCGGTGCAAGTATCTTTTTGACAACCGCTACGGGACGGGGCAGTCGGTGTGGGACGGCATCAACCGCACTACAAATCTCATTGTAGCCGGAAAGAACGTCGTCGTCGCCGGCTACGGCTGGTGCGGAAAGGGCATCGCCATGCGCGGCAGAGGCTTCGGCGCGCGGATTATCGTAACGGAAATCGATCCGGTCAAGGCACTGGAAGCCATGATGGACGGCTTTGATGTGATGCCCATGTCGGAAGCAGCGAAACTCGGCGACCTTTTTATCACGGCCACCGGTTGCCGCGATATTATCACACGGGAGCATTTCGACATCATCAAGGACGGCGCCGTTTTGTGCAACGCCGGTCACTTCAACGTCGAGGTAGATGTCAAATATCTCGACGAGCACGCCGTGAAACGGGAGGAGCATAAGTCGAATATCATGGGGTATACCCTGGACAGCGGCAGGACGCTCTTTGTCCTGGCCGAAGGCCGGCTCGTCAATCTGGCATCCGGCGACGGGCACCCCGTTGAAATAATGGATATGAGCTTTGCCATCCAGGCCCTCTCCGCCAAATATCTCGCCGACAACAGGGGTAAAATCCCGGTTGATGTCATCCCTGTGCCGGAAGAAATCGACACGGCTGTCGCCCTGAAAAAGCTCGCCGCCTGCGGTCTGTCGATCGATAGCCTGACCGACGGACAAAAAAAATACCTCGGCAGCTGGGGCGTGTAACCGAATTAGAAATACTAAGGATTGTAAGAGGTCTCCGATGAAAAAAGTCATGCTTGTTTTCGGAACGCGGCCGGAAGCGATAAAGATGTGTCCGCTTGTGCTGGAGTTAAAATCCAGAGCCAAATTAGAAACGCTTGTGTGCGTAACGGGGCAGCACCGGGAGATGCTCAGTCAGGTGCTGGATGCCTTCGGTGTCACGCCGGATTTTAACCTGTCCGTCATGCAGGACAAACAGACGCTTTTTGACATTACGGAAAAGGTCATGAGGGGCATGCGGGAGATACTTGGAGAGACCCGCCCCGACGTGGTGCTCGTCCATGGCGACACGACGACGACCTTTGCAGCGGCGCTGGCCTGCTTTTATTTGAATATTAAAGTGGGGCACGTGGAAGCCGGGCTTCGGACGTATGATATGGCGTCCCCGTATCCGGAGGAGTTCAACCGCCAGGCCGTCGACATTATCACAAGCTACCTTTTTGCGCCGACAGAGGTCTCGAAAGCAAACCTTCTGAAGGAGGGCAAACCGCCGGAGACGATTTATGTCACCGGCAATACGGCTATCGACGCCCTCAAAACGACGGTGCGTGCCGATTACAGCCACCCGGAGCTGGACTGGGCGAAGGACAGCCGTCTCGTCATGCTCACAGCCCACCGACGGGAAAACCTGGGTGCCCCCATGCGGAGGATCTTCGCGGCCATCCGGCGGATCGTCGTCGAATTCCCCGATATCAAGGTAATCTACCCTGTCCACATGAATCCGGCCGTCCGCGAGGCGGCGTCTGACGTGCTGGGCGGGCATGAACGCGTCCACCTGATTGAACCGCTGGATGTCCTAGATTTTCACAACTTTCTCGCCCGTTCCTTCATCATTCTGACCGACAGCGGCGGCATCCAGGAGGAGGCGCCCTCCCTCGGCAAGCCCGTCCTTGTCCTGCGCGACACGACGGAGCGCCCCGAAGGCATCGCCGCCGGAACGCTGAAGCTCACAGGCACCGATGAGGAGGTTATCTACCGTGAGTTTAAAAAGCTGCTCACGGATCAGTCGGCCTACGACGCTATGAGCCTCGCCTCCAACCCCTACGGCGACGGGTACGCCTCAAAGCGCATCGCGGATTTATTGGAGAAGAGACTATAACGAACAGCCATTTGCGAGTTAACGCGCTTTGACAGGGTTTTCACAGCCTTGTCAAAGCGCGTTTCAGCTAAACGGGTACGTCGAAACGAGAGTAATAAACGCCTCCAGAGCGGGAGAAAGCCACTTGCTCTTGTGATAGAACAATTGACTCTGCATCACGAGCTGAAAATCCGCCACAGGTATGACGCAGAGTTTGTGAGACGCCAGTTCTTCCGTCAGCGTGAAATGCGGAAGCACGCTAATGCCAAGATTAGCCTCGACGAACTTTTTAATCATCTCCGTATTGCCGATTTCGAGAAAGATGTTCGGATGAAACCCCAGGGAGACCATCCGATCCTCAAATATCCGGCGATAGCTGCAATTGCGTTCGGTCAGGAGAAACGTCTCTTCTGCAAGCCCGGGGAGTGTCGCCTCACCGGCGCCGGCGAGGCGATGCTTGACGGAGCAGACTACCTCGATCCTGCTGTCATACGCAAAAGCCCTGATCCACTCAGGCGCTTCCAGCGCTTGGTCAAACGTCCAAAGCAGGTCGATGAAATCGCCATTCAGCATGGGGGTAAGCTCGTCGAATGTGCCGGTATGGATCACTGTGGAGACATGGGGCCATCGCGTATGATACAGGCTCAGAAGCTGAGGCAGGCTGGCCGTACAGACGGATTCCAAAATGCCGATTCTCAATACCCCTGACGGCACGGTATCGGAGGACAGGTCGGCCAGTGCGTTGTTCGCGGTTTTGATGATCTCGTCGGCATATGCCAGAAAGCGCTCACCCTCGTTCGTGACCCGGACTGTTTTTCCGACACGGTCGAATAGCCGGACATTCAGCTCGTTCTCCAGCTGCTTGATCTGCATGGTCACGGCCGACTGCGAATAGCCAAGCTCTCCGGCAGCCTTTGAGAAGCTTTTCAGCCGGCAGATCCGCTGAAAGGTGATCATATTCCTGATTTCCACCAGTTCGCCTCCCGAGAGTTCAATATATTTGATGAATACAATAAAAACTATGAATTTTACGAATCAATGCAATCATGATACAATCAAACCATCAGAAATGCAAGAGAAAAGAGGTTGTCTCATGAAACGCATCCGCCTGTCGTTTCTCGGTCTCGGCGTTGTCGGATCGCAGCTTATGGAATATATCAGGGACAGACTGGATGGAACGGTCTTTGGTGGCGCCGGAATCTCCGTTCACAAGGTCTTTGTCCGTGACGTGACAAAAAAGCGTTGGATTGACATCTCAGGCCTGACGCTGACGTCCAATCCGTACGATGCCATCCGGGATGCCGATATTGTTGTGGAATGCATGGGCGGCAGCGGCACGGAATTGACGCGGGATTTACTTCTCGCCGCCGTCCGCGAGCACAAATCCGTCATCATGTCCAGCAAAAAATGCCTGGCGCTCTATGGCCGGGAGCTCGTTCATGCCGCCGAGGAATGCGGTACGAGCCTCTGCTATGATGCGACGGTGGGCGGCGGCATCCCGATCAGCGCCGTTCTGGCCTCCATGGGGAAATGCGAGACGACAACGCGCATTTACGGCATATGCAACGCCACATCAAACCTTATCCTGAGCGAGATGTCCGGTGGCGCCGGCTACGAGGCGGCGCTGCGGCGTGCGCAGGCGCTGGGTTATGCCGAAAACGACCCCTCCGAGGATGTGGACGGTCTGGATGCGTTATATAAAGCGGTGATCCTGATGGGCTTCGGGATGGGACACTGGGCGGATTGCGGGAGCATTAAGCCCTTATCGATCCGGAACCTTACGGCCGCGGACCTGCGGAAAGCAGGAAAAGAGGCGTATGTAATAAAACCCGTCTTTTCCGTGGAGCGTCAGGGAGAGGAATTTTCCTGTTTCATCGGGCCCCGGCCTGTGCCGACAGATTCCATACTTGCGCCGGTCAAAGGAAACAACAATATCATCGTCATCCGCGGCAGCGAAAGCGGCGATCGGGCATTTTACGGCCAGGGCGCCGGCGCGAAGCCGACGGCATCGGCCATGTTTGACGATCTGATCCGAACACTCCTGGAAATGAGAGCACCGTGCCGCCTGTGATTTTTTCTTTGACAAATCCTGTATCGCGGTATATGATGAGAAAAATTCACGAGGTGAACTATGGGATACGGCTATAGGACACAATTATACGGCTGCCCGCGCCCGAGCTAGGCGCCTGTATCTTTCAGGTACAGGTGCTGATGACGCTTGTGCCTGTGTAGTCGGAGCCCGGTCACTATGCAGGATGCTGCATGGTGATTTTTTATTTGAAAGGATGATTTAGAATGCTTCTGAGTAAACTGCTTGGCGAGAGGTATAAGGAAAAGCCTGCCGACGCCGTACTTGACAGCCATATATTTCTTCTCCGGGGAGGTTACATCCGCCCGGTATCCAATGGCATTTTTTCACTACTGACACCGGCCCGGCGCATCACGCAGAAAATCGAGAAAATCATCCGGGAGGAGATGGACAGTATCGGCGGCCAGGAGGTCTTGTTTCCCGTTGTCCTTCCGGCGGAGCTCTGGCAGGAGTCAGGCCGGTATGACAGCGTGGGGAGCGAGCTCCTGCGGCTTCGCGACCGCACCGGACGGGATATGCTGCTGGGTATGACCCATGAGGAGGCGGCCGTCCATCTGGCGCGGAGCGAAGCGAAATCCCATATGAAATACCCCTTTATGATCTATCAGATCCAGACGAAATTCCGGGATGAGCCCCGCGCCCGGGGCGGCCTCATCCGCGTCCGGGAATTTACCATGAAGGACGCCTATTCCTTCCACACCTCGGAGGCCGATCTGGAGGAATATTATGAGGAAGCCCTGCAGGCTTATCACCGCATTTTTGCCCGCGTGGGTCTTACTCACGTCATTGCCGTGAAATCCGACACCGGCATGATGGGCGGACGGACGGCCCATGAATTTATGGTTCTTTCCGATGCCGGCGAGGACTCCCTCATCCTGTGTGACAGCTGCGGCTATCAGGCCAATATGGAGGTCGGGGTCTCCTCTGCGGAGAAAGCACCCCGCCCGGAAAAGGAGATTGAAGAGGTTTTGACGCCGGGCGTTAAAACAATAGAGGGCCTGTCGTCGTTTCTTGGCATCACGCCGGACGGGACGACCAAAGCAGCCGTCTTTTCCCGCTGCGATAACGGCAGACCCGTCGTCGTCTTCCTCCGGGGTGACCGGACTGTCAATGAGACGAAGCTGAGAAAGCTGACGGGGGCGGACATCCAGCCGTTCACCAGCGGCGAAGACGCCGGCTTCAGCTTCGGTTATATCGGCCCGTACGGGCTGGCTGCGGGTGATGCGCAGGTATTTTATGACCTTTCCCTGCAAGGCGAAACGAACCTCGTCTGCGGGGCCAACAAGGATAATTATCATCTGAAAAACGTCTCCGTGCCCCGTGACCTGAACATCACGGACTTTTACGACGTTTCAAAAGCGTGCGACGGCGACGCCTGTACTGTCTGTGGCGCGCCGCTGGCGATTCGCCGGGGCATCGAAGTCGGCAACATCTTCCAGCTCGGCACACAATACACAAAGAGCATGAATATGACCTATACCGACGAAAACGGCGCGCTGTACCACCCTCTCATGGGCTGCTACGGCATCGGCGTCGGCCGGCTCCTGGCCTGCATTCTCGAAAACAGCCACGACGCTTACGGCCCCGTCTGGCCAAAGGCGGTCGCGCCCTGGCAGCTCCATATCTGCATGCTGAACAGCGCAAAGCCGCATATCCGTGAAGCGGGCTTTTCCTTATACCGAGAACTCAGTAAAAAATACGAGGTTGTTCTCGATGACCGCGACGCCACCGCCGGCGTGCAGTTTGCCGACGCCGACCTGCTGGGTATTCCCCTCCGCCTCATCGTCAGCCCCCGCAATCTCGACGGCGGCATGGTGGAGCTCGTCTCCCGGGATAAGTCGATCCGCGAAACAGTCAGTGTTGACGATGCCGCCTCAGCCGCCCGGCGGCTGCTGGAAAATATCAGATAACAAAGAGCAGGAGCATAATGAAGGAGCGCCCGGAAACAAGGCGCTCCTGTTTATTTGAACTCATCTTTGCAGTTATTTTGGCCGCTGACCGAATGAATACTAAAATATTGCACATTAAATATAGTATATCGGTAAAAAGGGTGAAGCTCAAATGATATTTCCACATCGCAGCTTAAGCAAAAGAAAGACAGGAACTGCCTATGAGTCTGCTAAAACAGACGACACTAGCGATAATTTATTTGATAATTTGGATACAAATATAAACAATATAAAAGCAGAGATTGGTTCGGGTGATCTGATCGTCAATTTATCGGAAGCTAACCCTGACAGACATATACGGTTTGCATGCGTCTATTTCGACAATCTGATCAGCAATCAGGTGCTCAGCGGTTATTCAGCCGAATTAAGTGAGATTCTCTCATCCGGCGACAACCTAAAAACCCGAAACCCGTCGGATTTTTTTGGCCTGCTGAAGAATCAATTCGCCAGCGTCAGGAAGGTTTCGCAAGGGTCAACTCTAGAGGATCTGCTGGACGCTTTGCTGTCTGGCGAGCTTGTCTTTCTCATAGACGGATATTGCGAATTTCTCTCCGTTGACGCGTATTCGCCGGAAGG